>JAFSIB010000079.1 GCA_017440005.1 Clostridia bacterium | reverse complement strand
TTCCTCCACCGCAGAATCCCAGCGGAATTCCACGTTCTCAGCCTCCATGAGGGGCGCGTGATAGATCTTCGTTGCACGGTACATCATACAACATAACACGGTACCTCCTAAAATTAAAAACGGAAAAAGACAGACGATTCCCTTTGTAATCCTCTGCTTTTCCCGTTTCTCTCATTCTCTACGGATATAAGATTGTTATAAATACCACAGTTCTTCTTTACC
Organism: Clostridia bacterium; assembly: GCA_017440005.1. GTDB lineage: Bacteria > Bacillota > Clostridia > Oscillospirales > Acutalibacteraceae > RGIG3009. The sequence continues at coordinate 2,710 of JAFSIB010000079.1, read as the reverse complement.
GGTTGAAACGGCGATCGCGCCTTGACCCAAAGCCGTTGTAACCTCTTGTTTTGTTTCCACCAAGCCGCCTGCGATCAGCGGAATAGCACCGCCTGCAAACCGTTCGATGATTTTGCCGATAACACCCGGTAAGATCTCAATAATATCCGGTGAACTGCCGGCTAAAATATCGTCAATACTTTCAACGCCCTGCGAATCATAAGCAAAGAAACGCTGGATCGTCAATAACCCACATTCTTTTGCGGCACGTATTGCCGATGTTTTTGTGCTGATAATGCCGTCCACACCGCAATGTGCCAAGAAGAAAATGCCGCTTTTATCTTTGCTGATTCCTTCGGCAAGATCAATGTGCACAAAAATGAATTTTCCTGCCGCGTGTGCACGTTCCACACGGTCACGCACGGTCATAATACCGGCACCAAATAAAAACAGGATTTCCGAGGGGGACTGCAAAGCTTTCTCGAAATGTTTGTCTTTGATTGCCGCGATGACCGGTGCGGATTCCAGCCGTTCCAAAACATCATGTTTTTTACTCACGCGCATTCCCCTTTACATAGAAATAGCAAGAGAATACACCGCGGCACTCTCTTGCTATACTCTCATTCTCTGTATACGATTGTATCACAAATTCTTAAAAAGTCAATGTTTTTTCGGTTATATGCCAAGCAACTCTTTGGCGGTGTATTCGTCGGTTATCAGCGTATCGATCCATCCGGTACGCAATGCCCCCGCAATTGCCTGAACCTTGCTTTCACCGCAAGCGATGGCAACTGTTTGTTTAGCGGCTTTCAGATCGTTTGCAGAAGCGCACAACGTATTATCGTACAGATCCAAAAACGCACCGTCTTGCGCAAAGAAGTGTGTGGCAACGTCACCGATCACCTCAGAACGTTGTTCGCGATACCCAAACGTTTTACCAAACAACTCCAGCACTTCGGTGTTCCCGATACCGACAATCGCCAGATCGATGGTTTCCCACAATGTTTGCAACTTTTTATAGTAAGACGTCGTTTTAAACAGATTACAGTCATCGGGATTGTCCGGCATGTACGGGAACCACGCATAACGTACCTCCGCTCCCAATTTATCCGCGATCCCTCTGGCTAACTCATTGGAGGAAAAACACGGTTTTCCGTGATCGGTTGCACCAAACAACGGAAATACCAGATTGTCTTCCGTGTGAAGATTCGGGAACTCCGCACTCAATGCTTCAATGGTTCTACCCCACGATACCGCAATGCGCAAACCGCCTTTTTGTGCAATCGGAGCAATATAGTCGGCGGCAGTTTTCACCGTTTTCAGTTGACGAACGGATTCGTTTTTACTGCTGACACTGCACACCACAGCTGTTGTAATGCCAAAGCGGTCACACAACTGCTTCTCCAATATCTCGCAATCCGCTTTTGGATTGTGAATCGTGATTTCGACAACCCGCTCTTTGATCGCATCATTTAACAATTTGGAAACGGTTTGTCGGGATAACTTTAACGCATCCGCAATCTCTTGCTGTGTGCAGTTTTTCTCATAATACAGCGTTGCCGCCTCGGCCATCAACAGTTTCTCATCGTGCATACGGTTCCCTCCGTTCGTTGTGCTTATCTTATCATCATTACGTTGGAATGTCAATCATTTAACATTTGTAATTGACAAATGTTAAATTGAGCGGTATACTGTGTGAAGATAAAAGAAAAGGAGAGAAAATTATGTTAGTGTCCATGAGAGAAATGCTGGAAGACGCACGCAAAAATCATTACGCCATACCGGCATTTGATGTCAGCAACTACGATATGATGAAGTCTGTTTTGGAAGCTTGCGAAGAGGAACGCTCCCCTGCTTTACTGATGGTGCTGGGAGTGGATTTGGTTGATAAGGGCATGCCGTTGATGGCGTCCATGATCAAGGGCGCATCCGATCATTTCAACATTCCGGTATGCTTGCATCTGGATCACGCCACGGATTTTGAGTTGATCAAAAGCGCCATTGATGCAGGGTTCAGTTCGGTTATGTATGACGGTTCTGTTCTTGATTTTGAAAATAACGCAAAAAACACGGCAAACGTGACGCAATACGCCCATGCGCGCGGCGTTTCCGTGGAAGCGGAACTGGGTCACGTCGGCAACGCCAGTGTAGGCAGTATCAGTGAGACCGGAACGGATACCGATCCCGGTGAAAGCCTTACCGTTCCCGCAGAAGTGGCAAAGTTTGTGGAGATCACCGATGTGGACGCGCTTGCCGTTGCCATCGGTACTTCGCACGGTGTTTATCAGAAAACACCGGAGTTGCGTATTGATCGACTGGATGAGATCATGGCCGTTTGTGACAGGCCGTTGGTTCTCCACGGTGGAAGCGGTACTCCCAACGATCAGATGCAAAACGCCATTCGCCACGGTATCACCAAAATCAACATCTATTCCGATGTCGTAGCAATGTTAAATAAAGGTCTTAAAGATAAGCTGAACACCATCGACAACCCGTCCACTTGGCCTTGCATTGTGTTTGAGGATGCCAGAAAGATGATGAAAGACGTTGTCAAAGAAAAACTGAGAACGTTCGGCAGCGCCGGCCGTCTGTGATGGGAGAGTATTGATATGAAAACAAGAGCAGTACGTCTTTACGGTGAACGTGATCTCCGCTTGGAAGAATTTGAACTCCCTGCCTTAAAAAACGGCGAATTGCTGGTGAAAGTGATTTCCGACAGTGTTTGCATGTC
>JAFSIB010000078.1 GCA_017440005.1 Clostridia bacterium | reverse complement strand
GAACGTGGGTGCCTTGCGGTCAAACGCGACCGCCACCGCATCCGCTTCCGTTTGATCCAACAAACGGAAGTAGATGTTCAGAAACCCCACCAAGGCATTGGTGGGGGTGCCATCGTGCGTGGTAAGCACTTTGATGCCGTAAAACGCACGGTTGAGTATACTGTTACCGTCAATAATCAAAAGCCGCATAACGGGTACGCCCTTTCTAAAGAAAACCCCGCCGATTGAGCGGGGTTTTCATACGAATTCAACTTACGCGCGATCGGCACTGCCGAGCACGTTCTGGATCTTGTGCTTCACGACATCGGTGATGCAAGCACGGCCGTCACCCAAATACTGACGGGGGTCAAAGTGTTTGGGGTTCTCCGCCAAGTGACGGCGAATACCGGCGGTCATCGCCAAGCGAAGGTCGGAGTCCACGTTGATCTTGCAGACCGCGAGCGATGCGGCTTCACGCAACATGTCTTCCGGAATACCGATGGCATCCGCCATCTCACCGCCGTACTGGTTAACGACCGCCACATATTCCGGCATAACGGAAGAGGCACCGTGCAATACGATCGGGAAACCGGGCAAACGGTTCATGACTTCACGCAGGATGTCAAAACGCAGCTGCGGTTTCTGACCGGGTTTGAATTTGAACGCGCCGTGGCTGGTACCGATGGCGATCGCCAAGGAGTCCACGCCCGTGCGGGTAACGAAATCCAGCACCTGATCGGGATCGGTGTAATTGGCTTTATCCGCCTCAACACTGACTTCATCTTCCACACCGGCGAGCTGACCGAGTTCACCCTCAACCGTGACACCGCGTGCGTGCGCATATTCCACCACTTTGCGGGTGACTTCCACGTTCTCCTCATACGGCAGGTGCGAACCGTCGATCATAACAGAGGTGAAACCGCCGTCAATGCAATCTTTGCACAGTTCAAAGCTGGAACCGTGGTCCAGATGCAACGCGATCGGCAAACCGGTTTCCTCCACCGCGGCTTGTACCATGTGATACAAGTACGGATGATGGGCATATTTTCTCGCAGAACCGGAAACCTGCAGAATGACGGGAGAGTTGAGTTCTTTACAAGCCTCCACGATTCCCTGCATGATTTCCATGTTGTTGACGTTGAATGCACCGATGGCATATCCACCGTCATACGCGTTTTTAAACATTTCTTTTGTATTTACGAGCGGCATAACAAAAGACCTCCTATACTTTTATGAGAGTATTATACACCATTTTACCGAATATGCAAAGTGTTTCAACAAAAAAATCGCGCTTTTTTCAAAAAAACTTGTACCGATTCCGTATTCTTGATATACTGAAAGACAAAGGAGTGATTTTATGCGTGCGGATATTACCAATATCCCGATCAGCGATGTGTTTGATCCGAAAGAAGGATGCCCGATCTGCCGTATGCGGAATCTGTTGGAACAACGCATGGCGGAATACATCACCGGTGCCGCTATGATGGAACCGGACGTACGGATCGAAACCAACCGTTTGGGATTTTGTTACGATCATTTTCGTATGATCTTAAATCAACGCAACCGTTTGGGTGTTGCGTTGATTTTGGAAAGTCATCTGGAAGAAATGGAGAAAGCCGTTTTCAAAGGCGGACTCCCCTTGCTCGGCAAGAGTACCAAAACCCAGGCGAAGAATGCCGAAAGCCGAACCGACACGTGTTTTATTTGCGACAAGGTCGATTGGGCGATGGAACGGATGCTTGCCACCGTCTGCCGACTGTGGGAATCCGAACGTGAGTTTCGGCAACTGTTTGAAGAACAAGAAGCACTGTGTCTTCCCCACTTTATCGCCTTAACAAAAGCAGCGGAAAAGAACATGAATAAACACTCAATCGGAGACTTTTCCAAGGCCGCTTCCGTGCTTTCGCAACGGTATCTCACCGAGCTGCGTTCCGACGTGTCGCATTTTTGCAAAATGTTCGATTATCGCAACAGCGGAGAGGGTGCTGACTGGGGAAATTCGCGCGATTCCGTGGAGCGCGCCGTTTGGTTTTTAACGAGCCGCGAACCGTAAAGGTCATTCAACAATCCGTATGCAAAAATTTTCCAATTACTGGAAAATTCGCCGATTTTCGATCGAAAAACCGTTCAAAACCCCTTGTAAAATAAGGATTTGTTCACATTTTCAACAGAGTTTTCCACAAATGCGGTTGATTTAAATATATTACAAATTGTTATATTTGGGTCCGGAACACCTGTTTTTTGGTATAAAAAACGGTCCGTTGACCATACTGAAAGCAGTAACCGCCACACGCGCATTTTCATACACGAAACGTGTGATTTTTGTGCATAAAAATACTTGTTTGGAGGGCTCAATATGATCAAGGGAACCAGTCGGCAGATCGTGGAAGTCAGTGACGCGGCAAATCCGTATTTTGAACGTGCATTTTTTATTGTTCGGGAGCAGTGTCGGGAGGCTTCCCCTGCCCTGCTGGATAAGGAAGCGCGACGTTTGGTCAACACGTCGGTCGGCTACAGCGGTTTGCAACGTGCACGGCGGGCGCGCTTATGGCAGCGATGCGGCTGGTTGCTGACGGGTGCCGGAGTTGGCATCGTTCTCTTTCGTGTAATTACCGCTTTTTTGTGATCACACATAACGAAAAGCCGCTCGGTTTTGAACCGAGCGGCTTTTTGATTATTTCGTCATAAACAGGACACCAAGTGTATTGGGACCGCAATGTGCGGAAATGGTGCAACCCGCACGCGTCACCATGATCTCATCCGGTGACAGGTACTTGTTCACTTCGGCTTTTACCATTTCAATACGTTCATCCGAAATACCGGAGTGGGTCACAAATACACGGTGTGTACGAATGTCCGTGCGACCCTCTAATTTATCTTTGACGTATTGTTGCAAACATTTATCCAAGGAACCGCGGTATTTTTTGCCAACGCCCATTTTGCCGGAAGAATTGTCTACTTCAATACACGGCTTTAATTGCATCAGGTTGGCGCCCATCATCGCAAGCGCTGAGCAACGACCGCCCTTGTGCAAGAATTCCAAGGTGTCCAATACGAAGCTGGACCACACGTGCGGCACCAACGCGTTGACTTCTTCCGCCACTTGTTGTGCCGACATACCGGCAGCAATACGGTCCGCCGCTTCCAGCACCAAAAGACCGGTACCGGTTGAAAGGTTGCAACTGTCAATCACGTATACGCCTTCCAATTCCGAAGCCGCTAAACGACAGTTGTTGTGCGTTGCCGACAAGCCGGAACCAAGATTGATGTGAACGATCTCATAACCTTGTTCCAAATACGGTGTGAAGAAATCCGTATACTCGCCAATGTTGACCGCCGAAGTTTTGGGAAGGATCTTCTTCTCCTCATACAAACGGTAAATATCATCCGGTGTCACGTCTACACCGTCATCATACGTCTTCCCCTCCAGCACCACGTGCATGGGATATATTTTGACAGAAAAGCGCTCAACCAATTCCGGGCTCAGATCACAAGCGCTGTCTGCAGTTAACAATACTTTTTTGCTCACGGGAAACGCCTCCTTTGCAATGTAGTATACCATAAATCGACAGCAATTGCAAGTTTCTTATACAGTATATGAAAAAAAGGCGGAAATCTTCCGCCTTTTTTCGGTTTATGCCGGTGTGATCCACACACAAAATTCATTGCCGATATTTACCATGCTATACGAGAAACTTTGAGTAACTCCCGCTTTTTTGGCAATCTCTTTCACGTTCGTTTGGAACCAGTTTTGGAAGTCAGCGCCGTTTCCCACCACAAACACATGCGCACCGTTTGGTTGCGCTTTCAAAAGAGCGGCAACGGTATCGATCGTATATGAAGTAAGCCGCGAGCCGTTTTTCACGTGGTAATTCTCCGCGGTGGCGGTGCAATTCGGCAACGTATATCCGTTTTCCATGACGATCACATGACCGGATTGTTCAATCTGTTCGGTCGTCAGATTGAAGTACGGATACATAACCGACACTTTCTCGTGATTGGCATCATCCCACGTCAGATCCACGTGATAGTATTGCCCGCCGATCTTTGCCACGTTCCACGCATGTGTTTCTTCATGCCCTGTTGACGGGTTAACACTTTTCCCGTCTACCATCAAGCATTGGATACCCGCTTGGTATAACACGTATTGAAATGCACGTGCATACCCTTCGCAAACCGCTTGATTCTCCACAATTGCGCCATACGCGTTGTGTCCGTTCTTACCGTCGCGATACACCGCCCGTTGCGCCAAAGCATCGTGCAACAGCAACTCGCGTTCGTAATCGTCTTTGCCGGTTGCCGCAAGGCTCACCAGTGACTGTACTTCCCTGTTGAAAGACTGCTTCGCCTGTGCTAAATCATTGCCGCTCATTCCGTACGACAACTTGATCTGAGTAACATAGCCATCTTTGGTACTGTAATCAAGGGATCCGTTGACCCAAAAATGTTGCGGATAATCGGCGCGGTAAAAGAAAAACACCTTTTTGATCTCATCACCGGTCAGCGTCCCGTCCATGGGAATGACCGTGGTGCAGGCTTCCGCCGATTCAACGATCCGATGATACGCAGCAACCATGTCTTTCGCTTTCGGCATTTTATTCAATTCCGACAGTCCGTAATACTCCTCCGGCTTGATCGGTTCCAGTGCATACGTTACAGAAGGTGCCTTGGTTGTGGTTGTGGCGGTTACAGTCGATGATGAACCGGTAGCCGTACCCGTCTTGTTTGAGGTCTTGTTTGAGGTCTTGTTTGAAGTCTTGTTTGAGGTCTTGCTTGAACTCCGGTTTTCGGTCGTTTTGGTTGACGACTGACCCTTTTGTGAATCGGTTTGCGAAACAGTCAGTTCCACTTCCTCTGTTGAACCCGTCGTGGTATGGGTGGTAGTGGTGTCATCCGTTGAAACATCCTTACCGCATCCACCAAAGGATATCAGCAATACCAGTGCGAAAAGTGTGCACAAAACTCGGTTTTTAGCCATGCTCTCACTCCCCTTTGCGATTAGTATAACAAGAATGCGATGCGATGTCAAAT
>JAFSIB010000077.1 GCA_017440005.1 Clostridia bacterium | reverse complement strand
TGAATATTTCCGCGTTGCCGTCCTTGCAGGAAACGGAGGACAATACGGCAACGTGGCTTGACACGTTACGGTCGCTTTTGCAACACATTGCCGTTAAACCGCTGGCGGCGTGCGGCACGGTCGTGGGGATCGTACTGGTGTATGCCTGGACAGACGGCACGCGTCACGCCTTGCGTGCGGAAGAGGCATCGTCCGTATTCGGTGCGGTCTGCTCGCTGACCGCATGCGGTGTTATCATGTTGCCGATCGCCGATGTCATTCAACAAGTCCGTGATGCCATGACGTCGGTGAGTGTGTTTATGACCAGTTTCATTCCGGTTTACGCGGGGGTACTCATCACCGGTGGACAACCGTCTGCGGCGCTCTCTTTTCAATCGGTGGTGTTTTATGCCGCCGAACTGTTGTCGTTTTTGGCAGGCGGTGTGATCGTGCCGCTGTTGTCCGTATCGTTGGCGTTGGGACTGACGGGTTCGCTCACACCCGATCTGCGGTTGGGGAGCGTGGGGACGTCGATCGGCAAAGCGGCAACGTTTTTGCTCACGGCGGGCATGGTCATCTTCACGGGTATTCTCTCCATACAAAGCCTGACGGGTGCCGCCGCGGACCGTTTGAGTGACCGCGCTTTGCGGTTTTCCATTTCGCATTTTGTACCGGTCGTCGGCGGAACACTCAGCGAATCGTTTGCCACCGTACGCGGTTGCTTGCACGCGGTGCGCTCCACGGTGGGGGGACTGGGCGTTGCCGCCACGGCGCTGATCGTCTTACCGCCGCTGATCTCCTGCGTGGTGTGGAACCTCACCCTTTCGGTCGGGCGGATCGCGGCAGACTTATTTAACCTTACGTCGTTTTCCGAACTGATGAGAACGGCGCACGGGGTGGTACGTTGTATGATCGGGGTGCTGTGTGTCAGCGGAATGTTGCTCACGGTATCCATTACGGTGCTTACCGTGACGGGAGGTGGTGTTACGTGAACGATATCCGCGCATGGAGCACAGCGGTGTGTATGGCGGCACTCGGGTGCTCGGCACTGCGCCTGTTAGCTCCGAAAACCTGCGGCAACGTGTTTTCGCTGGTGGTATCGTCGTTTTTTCTCTGTGCACTCGTGTTACCCGTACTGCAGTTTTATACGGTGTCCTCACCCGATATTTCGTTCCTGCCACCTGAGATCCAATCGGACTTATTGCAGGAAAAAGTAAATACACAGTTGCAAGAGCAGGTAAAAGAAGCCGCGGAATCGTTGGTAAACGAGGCGATGGCGGTGCGTGGAATTTCTGCCAAAAAAGTTGAAGTGACCACGGATATTTCCACAGAGGGCGGCATAAGCATGAAACAAGTTACCATTCTGGTGGACAAACAAACGGTGCCGATCGCGGCAGTCGTGCGGGAGGTGTTGGAACGACAACTGGGAACCACGGTCGTGATCAAAACGGAGGAGTGAGAACAATGCAGGATTGGATAAACCGCCTGAAAACGATGTGGCAAAACGGCAAGGGGCGCACGGCGCTCACGGTGTGCGGGCTGATCGGGATCGCGTTATTGGCAATTCCCGAACTGTTGCCCGATACCGATCAGCAGACGTCGGTGGTGTTTGATACCGACGCCTTTGTGGCGCAGACGGAACGCCGCCTGACCGAACTGATCGGCACGATCGACGGGGCAGGTGCGTGCCGTGTGATGGTCACATTGGAAAACGGCGTGGAATACGTGTATGCCACCGAAGAGAGGCGCAATTCCGACCGTGAAGAGGATATCAGCGGTGACGATACGCGCCTGACACAGCGCGATGACAACGAAACGGCGGCGATCCTCATCGATACCGAAACGGGCAGGGAAGGGCTCTTGGTCACCGAGATCCAACCGACCGTGCGCGGTGTGGTGGTCGTGTGTGAGGGCGGTAACGACGAAACGGTGCGCCGCCGCATTAGTGAAGCGGTGGCGGTGGCGCTGAACATTTCATCCAAACGAGTTTGTATTACCAAATAAGGAGAAACGATCATGAAAAAATTTATCGGCAAAAAAGCGGTGCTGCTCGGCACCTTGATCTTGGCACTCGGCGTGGCGGTATACCTCAATTACTTTTTTGGCACAGATGCGGGACTGTTCCCGACAGACGGCAACTTGAGTACAGAGCAACCGGATGACGACAAAACACTCGGTGAAGCGATCAACGTGAATACGGACGCGCAAAAACCCACGGCGGAAGAGTATTTCAAGCAAGCGCGTGACAGCCGCGAAACGGCGCGGGACGAAGCGGTGGCAACGGTCAAGGATCTGTTGAATGACGTCAAAGCAACGGAAGAACAAAAACAAACGGCAACGGCGGAAGCCATCGCCATTGTCAAAGCGATCGAGCAGGAAAATGCCATTGAGAACCTCATCAAAGCCAAAGGCTACACCGATTGCGTGGTGTATATCGACAAAAACAACTGCGACGTGGTGGTGCAAAGCGGCGACCTTACCGTGCAGGATACCGCCAAAATTTCGCAGATCGTGACCTCCCAAGCCGACATATCGGCACAAAATATTCACATTGTCACCGTAAAATAATAAAAAAACAGTTGCTCTTCGGGTGCTTTATGGTATATAATAAAGCCATACTGCAAAAGGAGGTCATCACAATGGGTGACAAAGGC
>JAFSIB010000076.1 GCA_017440005.1 Clostridia bacterium | reverse complement strand
GTATACCACAAACAAAGGAGTTTTTGTATGTCATTTTTATACGCCTTGGAATCCATACGCAATCCTGTGCTCGATGCGTTCTTCTCCGTCATTACCATGTTTGGCGAGGAAACGATTTTTATGGCGGTCGGCATGATCGTGTTTTGGTGTATCAATAAGTATCAAGGATACTTTTTGCTGTCGATCGGGTTTATCGGCACGGTGTTAAACCAATTTTTGAAAATGTTCTTCCGTATTCCGCGCCCGTGGGTGCGTGATCCGAATTTCACCATTGTGTCCTCGGCGAAAGAAGCGGCTTCCGGTTATTCGTTTCCCAGCGGACATACCCAAACCTCCGTTGGTTTGTTTGGCGGTCTTGCCCGTTGGAACAAACATACCACGCTACGTGCGGTCACACTTGCCTTGTGTGTACTGGTACCGTTTTCGCGGTTGTATCTGGGCGTACATACACCGGCGGACGTAGGCGTTTCGCTGGCGGTTGCCGCCTTGCTGATCTTTGTGGGCTGCCCGCTGTTCAAAAAGGCGGAACAGAACCCGAAGATCATGTATGCGATCTTAATCGGTATGACGGTATTTGTTGTGGCATTTTTGTGCTTTGTCTGTTTTTATCCGTTCCCTGCCGAAGTGTACGCCGCCGATGCGATCCACAACCTGGAATCCGCACAGAAAAACGCGTTTACCTTGACGGGTTGTGCACTGGGCATGATCGTGGTATACACGGTAGACCACAAGTACCTGCACTTTGAAACCAAGGCGGTTTGGTGGGCGCAGATCCTCAAAGCCGCAGGCGGTATCATTGCTGTACTGTTTGTCAAAGAAGTGCTCCGCTTCCCCATTGACGCGTTGATCCCGCACGCCCTGATCGCGCGGCTTGTGCGGTATTTTCTGATGGTGATCATGGCGGGTGTGGTGTGGCCCATGACTTTCCGCTTCTTTGCAAAACTCGGAAACAAATCCTAAAAACGGGGGTATACAAGATTATGTTTGATGCGATGAAAGTCAAAACGGAATGTGTGGAATGGATCCGCAATTTCTTTGAAAAAAACGGTGCGGGCTGCAACGCCGTTGTGGGAATTTCCGGCGGAAAGGACAGTTCCATTGCCGCCGCTTTGTGTGTGGAAGCACTGGGTAAAGACCGTGTGGTGGGTGTACTGATGCCGCAAGGCGAACAACACGATATTGATATGGCGTATTTACTTGTCAATCACTTGGGCATCCGCCATTATGAAGTAAATATCAAGGAAGCCGTGGACAGTTTAATAGCGGCGTTGCCGCCCGATCTGGAAGTGTCCACGCAAGCCAAGACCAACCTGCCGCCGCGCATCCGCATGTCCACATTATATGCGGTCAGTCAGTCGGTGAACGGGCGCGTGGTCAACACGTGTAACTTATCCGAAGACTTTGTGGGATATTCCACCCGTTACGGCGATGCTGCCGGTGATTTTTCCCCTTTGTGTAACCTCACGGTAACCGAGGTCAAAGAGATCGGATATCTGCTCGGACTGCCGAAAGTGTTGGTGGACAAGACCCCCATTGACGGTCTGTGCGGCAAAACCGATGAAGAAAATCTGGGCTTTACGTATGCGGAACTGGATGTGTATATCCGCACCGGCAAGATCGAAGATTTGGAGAAAAAGGCATTGATTGATCGCAAACACGCGGCAAACTTGTTTAAGTTACAGCTGATGTCGAGTTTTAAACCGCACATATAAACGACGGGCGTTTCGCAAATGCGAAACGCCCGTTTCTTTTATAAATCGCGTTCGTGGAGAACAACACCGTTTTTAACAAGTTTTGCTTGCAATGCTGTGACGTCAAGCGCGATCATATCGTCCGTCATGGCGGCCGCAACACCGGCGGCTTCGCCTGTGACAGCACAGCACGGAATCACGCGCATGATATCCCACATGCTGTCTGTAACCGACGTGCATCGACCCGCAACCACCAGGTTTTTGACGGTTTTGGTCACCATGGTACCGAACGGAACTTCATACACCGGACCGCGCTCTCGCCAGTCGGATACCATGCCGACGGAATCGGCATATTCTTGGTGCATTTCGGTATCGTCCTGACAATATTCGCCCACCAATTTCCGCGTCATGCGCAGTTGCGGGATAGAGGAAATCGTGGTGGGAATCACGGTGGCATCTTTTTCGCGCTTCTTGAGCCAATCGTCCAGCATGAGGCGGTGTGCTTTTTGCATCATTTCGGAAATTTCTTCACCGTCCACACCGCTAAACCGTTCAAAATGTTTGGTGCGTTCACGATCGGCGTCGGTTTTGCGGTTTTCGGGCATATCGGCATATCCCAAAGAATGAAGATCATATCCATTTTTATCAAGCGCATAGTACCACGAAGCCAGCAAATTCCCTTGTTGGAACAAAGCTGTGGGGGCACCTGCAAATACGGCAATATCGCAATCACCCGTGGCATCAACCACTGATTTTACTGCAATTGCCTGACGGCCTGTTTTGTTTTCGATCATAACGGTGTGTATCTTATCACCTTTCGTGCTCACACCAACGGCATACGTACCGTATAAGATGCGTACCGATTCCTGCTTTAACAGTTGTTCCATCAGAACTGCAAAGATATACGGATTGTACCGCGTTTCGTACCGCGCATCGTGTTCGGTTCTGCCGGCAGGATCATCCGAATCCAACCAGTTGGCGGGATAACGTGCTTCTGCGCCCATTTGGATGGACAAGCGCAACAGTTCTTCCGCAATACCAAACGACACTTGCTTGCCGTAGCCGTCACATAACGGCAAATAATATGTGATAAGACCGGCTGTACCGAGTCCGCCAAGAATGTGCTGCTTTTCGAGCAACATAACCGATTTTCCCTGCCGTGCTGCCGCCAACGCCGCCGATACACCGGCAATACCGCCGCCGCAGACCAACACGTCACACTCATACGTCACCGGCGTTTGCAACGTTTCTCGTATGACCATACCGTTCCTCTCCTTTATACGGTGTGCATCCTATACTACCATAGAAATCAGAAGAAATCAATAAGAATTTCCGCTGTAAACATGGATGTTTTCGCTGTTTCGTTATAATTGAAGCCAACATACTTTATAAGATGTTCATCACAAACGTGTAAAGCGAAACACTCATTTCTCTTCCTGAGATTCCGGTACGCTTTCTCCTTTTGCTAACCGGTCGCGGTATTGTTTGGGAGAAATGCCGAAATAATTCGTGAAGGCACGCGAGAACGAACCGAGCGAACTGTACCCGACCGTGGCGGCAATATCCGAGAAACTGCGGTTATCCTTGATCATCTCCACGATCTGTTCAAACAGTTTCTTGCGGGAATAACTCTGGATCGAGCACCCCATCTTGTTGGAAAACAGTTGCGACAGATACGGATAACTGTACCCAAGCGCCGCTGCCATGTTGGACAATTCGTTCACGTTGTACGAGTTACTCTCAATATAATTCAAAATGCTGTACACGATCTGCTCTTCCGACCGCGTATGCCGAGCCTGGCGGTACGAGTTACGGGTATCGTGACAGAAATCACGGTACGCGTTCACGATAATTTGCGACACATACGTTTTGAGCATTTCCAACATCATGGTATCGCCCGAAATGATCTCACTGAACGAATCACAGAAAAAGCGATAGATGTTGTTGGTATCCAACGTGGAAAAATGTAACAGCGAGTCAAACAGTTTACGGATATCGTGATAAAACTTATAATCGGGATGAGATTCGGAAAAATAAAATCCCACATATACGTACCGCAACGGATCCGCGGTGCTGGAAATGATCTGATGACGTTGACCGGGGCGATTGAGCACCACCTGGTTGCGGGAAACTTCAAACCGTTCACCGTCAACAATAAATGTGCCGCTACCCGAAACGATGTACGAGATCTCGTAGCACCATTGCACGTGTTCATCTACTTCATAACCGGCACTGCAACATAAATCACCGATCTGATCCAGTACGATATGCCCTAAATCGCATTTCTTTTGCCAGTAAATATTGTCAAAATGAAATTTTGCTAATTGCATTTGACGCAACCCCCTATCCTATTATGACCAAAACGACCATATTCAACAGGAAACATGTGGCATATCAAAGCAAAATAACCAATAATACACCTACTATGTTTAATTAAATAGGAATTGCGACAAAATGTAAATTGCAGCACTTACGGAAAAGTTTACCATTATTTAAGATTTGTTACAAAAGATTATAAAAGTTGCCGAATCTATCGTGCTCGGCTCCAATTGTCAAAAAAGCCGAACAAAAAAACGCCTTTGGGAGTTAAGTTCCCAAAGGCGCTGTTTGTTATACCGCAATCAAATGCTGTCCGAAAATTCCTGCAGACCGATAACCGTATCGGTCAGGCGGGATTCTTCCGCCGCAAAGGCGATCAAGTGGTTTAAGTACGAGGTGCGCACATCACAGATGGATTTGCTGGCAGGTTCATCGTTGAAGTGTTTGAGCAGATCGATCATGATACCGGTATCCCCGCCGCCATGACCTGCCGAAATATCCTGACCGACGTGATCGAGCTGGATCTCCTCGGTCGTACTGTCTGCACGGTCACCGGCAAAGATGTGTACTCGGATCTTGTTATCTTCCATACTGGCATCGATCTCGCCTTTTGTACCAAACACACGGATGGTACGACCGTCGGTAAACGCGGTCATGGTAAAGGCAACGGTGCAACCGCCCTCAAACTGCAGGTTGACCGTTTGGTGATCCACCACATCGTTGTCACACGCATACGCACAGCGGCCGTACGGACCGGTGCGCAGGGCTTCCACGATCTGCTCATCGGTGGCACCGACAGTATCGGCAACCACATCACGCCACGGGTTATCCTTCACCTGAGTATAGAAATGCACCGGCTCATACATGCAGGTATCCGCATGCGGGCAGTTGTCCGCGCAACGCAACGGTGCACCTTCCGGACGGTTTTCTGCGTTGAAATGATCGCGGCCGCCAAACGACTGTACCTTAACACACGGTTTGCCGAGCAACCACTGCAAAATATCCATATCGTGACAGGATTTGGCGAGGATCATCGGAGCAGATTCCACCGAATTGCGCCAGTTACCGCGCACAAAGCTATGGCTTTGGTGCATGTGACCGACACCTTCGGTATGGATGATCGAAAGCGGAGTGCCGATCTTGCCGCTATCCAGGATCTCTTTGAGTGCATACCAGAATTTCGTAAAACGGAGAACGTGGCAAACGATGACTTTAACGCCTTTCTTTTCGGCGGCTTCGGCGATTTCTTTGCATTCTTTTGCCGTGGGTGCCATCGGTTTTTCGAGAAGCAGGTTATACCCTTTTTCAATGAGTTTCAAAGCAGGATCACGGTGCATTCTGTCCTGCGTGGCAATGATCGCAAAATCCGCCATCTTGGGAAGATCACACAACGGTTCCCAGGACTCAAACGCCATCTCAGCGGGAATATGGTACGCATCCTGCGCTTTTTTACGGCGGGACACTTCCGGCTCAGCAACCGCTTTGATCTCTAACTCATCGGGGTGGCTCACGGCATATTTGGCGTATGCCTCACCGCGCATACCGTGCCCGAGAAGAATTGCAGACAGTTTTTTCATATAT
>JAFSIB010000075.1 GCA_017440005.1 Clostridia bacterium | reverse complement strand
GATGTTCTCTTTGTACGAGCTGTTTCGTTCAGAAACAAAGGTGACACTTTCGGTGTGCCATCCCGGCATCACGCTGACCAACATTACAGCACATTATCCGAAATGGATTTTTGCGCTTATTAAATATCCCATGAAGGTGATCTTTATGTCACCGCGCAAAGCAGCCCTCTCAATTTTGCTTGGTTGCGTACGATCCTGTTGTTATCACGAGTGGATCGGGCCGTGGTTGCTTGATGTGTGGGGAATGCCCCAAAAAAGCAAACTTCGTTCTTGCGCACCTGCCGAATGTGAACATATTTACCGTACGATGGAAGAAAGTATAAAACAAGCCGCTCAACGACTGTGTCGCTGAGCGGCTTGTTTTACATATTTTCAAAATCAAATTCGCAATGCTTTAAGAATTCTTTGGCCATCATCATGGCACCCATTTCATTGGGATGCACGCGATCCCACGCAATCGAGCAGGAATGGCGGTGCTTCAAATAGCGTTCATACATCGCTTGGAAATCCACAAGAACACAACCGTATTGTTCAGCCAGTTCTTTGCAGACATCCACGTATTCGATCATGCGGTTGCGCATGGCATCGTGAGGGCTGTCTTCAATGTAATATGGTGTGAGAAGAAAAATGCCTTTTACTTTATCTTTAACGGCAAGAATCATCTTTTCCAAGTTTGAGCGGTATTCATCGGGTAACACGCAAATGTCCGACATGGCGGGGCAATCGAACTGACGCCACACGTCGTTGATGCCGATGCAGATGGATACCCAATCGGGATTTAAAGATACTACGTCGCGGTCGAAGCGTTCTAAGAGATGACGTGATGTGTGACCACTGATACCGGAGTTGGTAACGCGGATACGTAACTGGGGATAGCAAGCGGTGAGCAAATTTTCGATCATACGGACATAGCCGTGGCCGAGATTGTCACCTAACCCTTCTCCCACAGGGCATTGACTGCCGCGGTCGGTGACTGAGTCACCCGCAAAGACGATGCGGTCCAAATCGTTGAAAATCATACGGTCCCTCCTGAAGGTGTTTAGAAACGAAACAGCTTTTGTTTGAATTCTTCGGTCGGTGCGCGGTGGTGTCCGCGGGTGCCGTAGTGCGGTGTGTGACCGCCGCAGCCGTCACACAGGCTCAAGAAACGAACGTTGTAAGCCATCCGGACATACTTGTATGCAAGACCACCATAACGGAAATCGTTATCGTCCTGATGAGCACCGATCATTAGAATTTTCATCACAACAACGCCCTTTTAAATGGTATATCATGTTAAAAAGTAGTATAGCACACGGCCTTTCAAAAGTCAACGAAGGTCGCGCAAACATGCGTGCAAAGGATTGACATTTTATTGACAATCTTTTAGAAATTTGCTACAGTAGTGAATAAGAGGCGGGTGCGAAAACCATGAAACATTTTGACATCAAAACACATATTTATTTTGGGGAGAATTCGTTGGACCGTTTGGCGGATATTCCGTACCGTAATGCGTTGCTGGTGGCGGATAAATTTGTGGTGAGCAGCGGGCTGATTCATTTGATCACCGTTCGCTTACAACAAAACGAGGTCGCTTGGCAGGTGTTTGACGATGTCGTGCCTGACCCGCCGCTCGAAAAGATCGGTCTTGGTGCGCAAGTGGTATTGCAACAGCGGCCGGATGTGCTGATCGCGGTTGGCGGTGGCTCTGCCATTGATTCGGCAAAAGCCATTCGTGAGGTTTCTTTGCAGTTAGAGCCGTCCTATGCGCGTCCCGCACTGATTGCCATTCCCACCACCAGCGGTACCGGCACAGAGGTTACTTCTTTTTCGGTGGTGTCAGATCCGGAAAACTGCCGTAAGATGCCACTCGTAAGCGATTCTATGTTGCCGGATGAAGCGATCTTAGACGCGGAACTGGTCAAATCGGTGCCGCCGTCGGTCACCGCGGACACCGGTATGGACGTTTTTACGCACGCGTTGGAATCGTATGTCAGCACGAATAACACCGAGTTTTCCGCCGCTTTGGCGGAAAAAGCGATCGAAATTGTGGGTTCGTTCCTGCTTCGCTCGTATCT
>JAFSIB010000074.1 GCA_017440005.1 Clostridia bacterium | reverse complement strand
TTTTGACCGAGCGTAACTTCTAAAGTGAGGGTATGTTCCCCTGCTTCCAATTCAAATTGGAACGCCTCGCCATCCATACCGGGTTGATATTGACGGAATCCGTTATCGTACGGAATCACCAGACTGCGACATTCTTCAAACGGTGTTTTACCGTCGATCAGCAACGAACGACAAACAGCCGCACCGCTTGAAAAATCCTGACGAATGCGCATATTCAACGTGTATGTACCGGGGGTTTCCACGTAAAACTTCCAGGATAGGCTATCCATCGGGGTACTGTAACTGGTACCGCCGATGGTGTTGATCAAGCTCTTATCCGCGCTGGCGGGAACCGTTTGCGAAGAAGTGCCGTCGGACAACTCCAAAATGGAAGGGTTGTTGCGGTGATCGGCATACTCCGCTTGAAAATAGATGGAGTTGCCGCCTTTGCCCGAAAGGGTCTGTCGATATTGTGCATAGTTAGGTATCACATCAGCCGGTTCAAGCAGTAAGGCGCAAAGAGTCAGATCCAAAGCACCCGCCTGCACGGTCAAGGTGTTTATCCCCTCTTCCAGGCAGATCTGCAACGGATCCGCATAATACGCATTTCGGTCGCGCAAAGGTTGTGTGAGAGGTTTATCGTTTTGAATCAAATCCGGTGTGGCGCCCTCACGGTAGGTGGTATCATCCAATACCCACACCGTTTTCAGCGGGACGTCTGCCAATTCCGCATACGGTAATTGACCGTTTACGAGCAAAGACATATCGTAATCGATCAAGGTTTCACCGTCGTTTTGATAAACAGCGCTGACGTTGTACAGCGATTTTGACGGTAATTCGACCGTCAGATCAAAACCGGTACCAGCAGGGATCGTGACTTTATCTCCCTCAACCGAAACGCGGATACTTTCCGAACCCTGCGGTACGCCTGCCATTGATTGACGAAACGCAGCATAGTCTTGTTCCCCATCGTTTTGCACCGATTGTGTAAGCAACGTGACCGGCTGCATGGAAGCCTTGGGGACGCACAAATACACCACAACACCTGCCACAATCACCGCAGCAGCCGAAAGGCAGGCGATTGCTTTTTTACCCAGTTTTTTAACCAACAAGCCCAGTCCTTTCTATACTTTCGATGAAGTGACGCTGACAGAACAGATACAATATCAAGATCGGCAGAATGAATAACAAAATGCCGGCATTGTTCAGCAAAGAATAATAATACGTGGTGGAAGTTAAGGCACCGTCACCGCCGGCAATGGATAGATTGGTTACCAACATTTCCAGCGAGCGCGCTAAAAACGTGTTGTTGGGAATGAAGATCGAAGTATAAAATGAATCGGTCCATTGCCACACGATGGTGAACAAAAATGCGGTTAAGATCATCGGCACAGCAGACGGCACGATGATGGATAAAAACGTACGGAACACACCGGCGCCGTCGATGGATGCCGATTCTTCCAATTCACGCGGGAAACCTTTGAAAAATTGTCGAAAAATAAAGATGATCAATCCGTTTTTGAGACCAAGACCGGTTGCTGCCAACAAATACAGCGAGACCGGTGAGCCAAGTAACGTGAGCGGTTCGCCGGTGATCAGTTTAAAAAGACCGAAGATATCAAACGATTGGAAATTTAGATACAACGGTAGCACGATCGCCTGCGGCGGTACGATCAACGTCATCAGCACAAAGCCGAATAAAATACCGCGGCCGGGGAATTTAAAGCTGGCAAATCCATACGCTGCCAGCATGGCGAAAATCACCTGAACCAAGCTGATGGTCACCGTAAACAGCACCGTTTTCAAAAGGTTCGGGAGATAATCCATCACTTCTGCGGCATTAACAAAATTATCCAACGTAAAGGTCTTGGGGATAAAACGCACGGTGGAATCGTTTAGATCGGTAACATCCATAAACGCGATGCCCAATTTGATCAAAAACGGATACAGGATCACAAACGCCAAGCCGGTCAGAATCACATATCGAAAAATCATAACGGCAACACGCCCTGCGTGTGCACGACCAAGTCGCTTTTTCATGACGTCCTCCTCCCTTTACCGTTCGCTGTCGTTATAAAACACAAAACGGGACAGCGCAAAATAAAACGCACCGATTACAAGTGCTACGATCAAAAAATACATCCAGGTCATGGATGCGGCGTAACCCACTTCAAATTTCACAAAACCGATGCGGTATATGTACTGCATCAATGAGTTATTCACATTGACGAAACTATCAATAATGGTATAAATCGTTACCACCAACAGTTGCGGGCTGATCATAGGGACAGTTATTTTCCAGAAGATCTCCCACGGTGTTGCGCCTTCTACGCGCGCCGCCTCATTGATCGAGGGCGAAATTGTTTGCAGAGCGGTCAGAAAAATCAATATTTGAATACCGGAGTTGTTGACGATGGTGATGATGTTGCGAATGGCCTCCATCAAGTAGTTTACCGCACCCGGCATAATATTCATACTCAATAACAGGTCGGACAGTTGATCGGTGTTGATCAGTCCGGCAACGGTGTTTTTGGCATCCGCGCCGACCACAACGCCCGAGCCCATCAGACCTTGTAACACATCTTCCGCATCAATGTTGGGAAGAATACCCGCCGTTAAAATGACCGGCAGGAAAAACAAAACACGGTACAAACTGCGTCCGACAAATTTATCTTTGATGAGAACAGCGATCAAAAAGCTGACCATGACGATTACCGGTACGTTCATCAACATATTGACAACAGACGTACGCAGTTCGTTGGTAAAATTGAGTTCGCGGAACAAGGCGCGCACGTAGTTATCGATGCCGCCCCAGTCAAACTGATAACCGGTCAACGCATCGTTCATCCGTACATCGCCGAAGCTGAATATGAAAGATTGCACAAGCGGGATCAAAAAGAAAAATAACATGCCGAGCGCAAAAGGCGCCACAAAGACCAAGCCCTTTAATTCGCGCTTCTGACTCAGATTTAATCCACGTTTCAATGCGTTTCACCGTTCCTTTGGTAGTTTTAGCAGCGGGCACCCGCAAAAGCGGGTGCCCGATTCTGCCATAAAAGTCCGTTACTGATAAACGTGAAGCCAATCGACTTCCATGGTGTAATCGGTATCGTTGGGATCGGACACACCGTACCAACCGCTGTATCCGCCGTACGCCTCCCCTTTTCCAAAGGGAGCTAAATACGAAGAAAACACGATATATCCCGGGACACTGTCACCAGGCTTTGCCTGAAGTGTAGCACCGTATAATTCACCGTCCAAGTAATAATACAAGGCGTATTTTGTCCAGATACAGGTGAATTCGTAATACTCACCAGGCGTGTAGTTGGGAATCCGGTATTGATAGTTATTATTCTTGTTAGCATACGTTCCGTCCAGATTCCAGAAATGCTCCGTGGTACCGATCTGACCGTTGGCACTGGGCCAATGCTCAAAAATATCGATCTCACTGCAAATCAAATCTTGATCCAGATGGGTCGGAACAAAGAAATTATCGTACCCGTACTCACCCTGCGGTTGCATCCAGAAACTGGCGAGCGAAGCGCCACCTTCTGGCATTTTAATGCGCGAGGTAAAGCAACCGTATTTTTGATAGAACTTACCGGCACTGTCCAAGCGTCCGCCCATGTAATGGTATGTTTTGCCCTGGTACTCAACATCTTCCTTTTTAGTGGCAACTTGCAATTTACCATCCTTGATGGAGACGGCTTCGTTGGTCACCACGGCATCGGGATTGTTGGTACGCATACCATAGGCGGGATCGGTATTCCAAATTGTTTCGTCCAACGGTCCGTTGAACTCTTCCATCAAGGTGGGTTTCCAATGCTTGAACGCCAGCGTCAATTTGCATTGATAGGCCGGGTCCGGTTTGTAGGTCACGTTCAACGTCATGCGATCGTTTGCTTCTTTCACCTTTTCGGGTACACATATCACGTTCTGTGTAACAGTCACACCCTGCAGATCCGTTACCACGGTGTAATCGTCCACGTTGACCGGTAAATCCTTGAATCGCACATCCAACGTGAATTTGAGATCATAGCCGGGGACACCGGGATGATAATTGGGGGCAGTGACGATAAAATCTTTTTGCGTGACAACCAGATTACCTTGCGTCAACGTCGATTCCGTACTGACCGTCAGATCCGGATCCGTAACACTCGTTGCGGTTTCGGATGTCGCGGTCGTGTTCTGCGTTGTCGACGTATCCTGCGTGGTAGTGGTCGTACTTTCTGCGGTCGAAGTTGTAGTGGTGCTCGTGGTCGCATCGGAATCGGGCGGCGTTGTTTGACAGCCTGCGAAGCAGAAACACAACGTCACAGCGGTTCCGACAGCCAAAACTTTGCGCCAGAAACTAATTTTCTGCAACTTGCTCATTCCTTTCGTCAACAACGATCAGTTAAAGGTGTTGATTGCCGACTGCAACTTGCCCTGTACCTCTTCGATAACCTGCGCGGGTGTTTTCTCACCTTTGGCGACGGCTGTTAAACCACCGTGGATACCGAGTTCGTAGGTATTGCCGACACAGGTGCCGTAATCGATCAGGAATTTACCTTGACGTACCAGATCGCGGTAGGTACGCATGGATGCGACAACCTCATTACTGTAGAACATATCGTAGTAGTACTCCTCCCACGGCAACTGGTCAATACCGAGGAATTGATCCATCACCATGGCAACGTCCGCCGGGTTTTTGGTATTAGCAGACATTACGTACGGAGAAGCATTGGAAGTATCCAGCATGTACGGCAAATTGGAATCGGGACCTGCCGGGAACAGTACCGCACCGATCTCAAAGTTTGCTTTGTTCACGATATCGGCAAACTGATAAACTTCGCCTAAGTGCATAGCAGCGTTGCCGGCAGCAAACTGTTCCATGCAATATTCGTAACCGTTGGCACCGGGATCCAAAACACTGTTATCTTTTTGGCGCATATCCTGCCAGAACTGCATGGCGTTGATAGTATTCTTGGTGTTCAGCGTGCAGGTAAAGTCTAAGCCCTTGCCGCGCGAAACCATTTTACCGCCGTTTGCGTGGATGAGGGACTGTACCATGAATTCATCCGCCGAAGTCATGGCAAAGCCTTTTACGTTGCCTTTGGTTGCGGATTTTGCGATCTCGCGGAACTTATCCCAAGTCAAAGTACCCGCTTTTTGCAATTGGAACAGATCCGGCAGGTTGTTGGCCTTGAAATAATCTTTGTTATACAAAAGCATGGTATTGCAATACGGACCGTCACTGGGATTGACACCGTACACCTTGCCGTCAACCGTTGCCATGGCGATCATGGCGGGGCTCCACTTGTCTTCACTGAAATCGAATTCATCCAGATCGCTCAACGGATAGATGACTTTTTTGTTAATCAGCGAATACATACGGTCCTGCTGTACACTGAACACATCCGCGATCGGGGCGCCGGACAGAATCGACGGAATGACTTCGGTATCGATGGCATCGCGGCTTTTGTAAATATGCTTGATCGTGCAGTTGTATTTTTTCTGGATCTCCTCTTTGAGCTTCCAGTATGTGTTGGCGCGCTGGCTGGTACCTTTTTCCAATTCCGCCCAGTAGGCGACGTAATTGATCACGCGACCTTTCAGATCACGTACACTGGTATCTTTACCGCTACTTACGTTGGCTTTGGTCGTGGTAGTTGTTTTACCGTCTGCTTTGGTTGTGGTGCCATCCCCCTTTGTGGTGGTACCACCCTGGTTGGCAGACGAACCGGTATCCGTGGTGGTGGAATCGCCGGCGCTTGCGGTAGTCGTTGTGGTGGTTTCCTCGTCTTTGGGAGTTGTGCCGCTACACGCTGTAAACAGAAGCGTAACACACAATAAAAGAGCTAAT
>JAFSIB010000073.1 GCA_017440005.1 Clostridia bacterium | reverse complement strand
CAACCGAAAAATTCAACAAATTCGTTACCGAATACTGTGACGATCTGTTTGAATTCCATGCCCGTGTGATGGCAGATCGTGAGAAATACCGCGGACAGGTTGGCTTTTTACCGGATCAACCGGAGAACTTTTTTGATATTTCCTGCATGCCGTGGACACGGTACAAGGCGTTTGATATTCATGTGTACGGTGATGGGAGATCGTTATTTCCTATCGTGATCTGGGGCAAATACGAACCGGAAAACGGCAAAATGATGATGCCGGTCACCATGCTGTTCCATCATGCTTGCGGAGACGGATTCCATTTGTCGCGCTTTTTCAAGGAATTGCAGGAAACCATTGATTCTTTATAAAGAGTCAAACAAGTGGTTGGATACGGCTCCAAGGAGGAATGGCTGTGCCTCTGTTTTGGCAAATCGTCACGCTGTTGTGCATGAGCATTTTGGCAAATGTTAAAATGCTCATCACGGGTAAGGCACATATCCACAACACGATTGCGGCACTCCGGTTCAATGCGTTGTCGTTTTCAGTTGTGGGAATTACCTTCCTGGTGTTTTTGATTGGTAGTCCCATTTCCGCGTTGACCTTGATGACCGCGGTCTTGTATGCACTCGGAACGGTTGCGTTTCAGGTGTTTTATGTGATGGCACTGGAAAAGGGACCGATCTCCGTTGTGGTATTGATCGTGAATTTTTCCTCCATGATCGCGGCCGTTTTCGGGACGGTACTTTTTCAAGAAACATTTGGCTGTACCGATGTGATCGGTTTGTGCCTGGTGGTCCTTTCCTTGTTGCTGACGGTCAAAGGCGGTAAAGAGAAACAGGATAATACCGGCTTTGTATATGCCGTGATTTCAGCACTTGCCGGTGCTGCCGCTTTGCTTGTACAACGCTATCATCAAAAAACAGAGTTTGCAGATGAACGCAACGGGTTTTTGTGTGTTGCGTATTTGTTTGCCGCTGCCGTTACCGTGTCGCTGTTGTGGCTGGGGAGAAAACGCAAAACTGCTTTGCCGTGTTCTGCTAAACGTTTTGCCGGATACGGCATAGCAACAGGTGCCGTGTTGGCGGTATACCAAGGTATGCTGATCTTCCTGTCCGGCAAAGTGAATTCGATCTTTCTGTATCCCGTTTTGACCGCTTTTGTGATGAGCATCGGCCTGATACTGTGTCGGGTGGTGTTCCGCGAAAAAATGGGACTGAAACAAACATTCGGATTTTTGATCGGTTCTGCGGCGGTTGTAATGATCGCCTGCTAACGAAAGCCGTTAAACATGAAAAAGATGGGTGGAATCAGAAGATTCCACCCATCTTTTTTTATAAACTTTTTAACAGATCAAAGGCCTTTTGCTGAAGAGGGTTTAATTTTTTGTTTTTATGAATAACAATGTAATTGGTACGGACTGCATTGAGTTCGTGCACGGCGATTTCTTTTAAATTCCGGCTTTCGATATGTCCGCGCACCACACTATCCGGTACGAATGCGATGCCCAATCCTGCAAATGTAGCAGTGATGAGTGCCTGGTTGTTAACGGAATCGATGGCAGGCCGTACGCGCAGGTTGTGGCTGAGCAATAATTTATCCAGATAATCCCGTGCCAGGTTGCCGCGTTCCCGTAACAGCAGGGGATAGGTAACGAACTCCTCTAACGTGAGGCTTGAAGGCACATCAAACGTGTGATGTGCTACGGCCACCAACCGTTCTTCCTTGAACGGTTGCGCGTACAGATACGGTGACGTGATCTCACCGTCCAAAACAGCAAAATCCAGATTGCCGCGCTCAAGTTCTTTTTGAATGGCGACGGATGGCTTGATGGAAATGGTCGGGCGCAGATTCAGATTGGCTTCGCGCAGTTGCTTCATAAACGTGGGGATAACCGTCTGCCCCAAGGTGAGTGCCGAACCTACACGAAGCCTGGGACTTTTACCGCTGGATTCCGCCAAGTTTTCAAATTCTTCGAAGTTTGCAAGGATCTCCTTGCCCTTGACAAACAATTCTTTCCCGATTTCAGTGAGCACCAACCGCTGGTTGATACGCTCAAACAATTCCACGTTGTATTGTTTTTCCAACTCTGAAATACAGTGTGAAACGGTGGGTTGTGCCATGTACAAGGCTTCCGCCGCGCGCGTTACACTGTTATGTTCACACACGCTCACAAATACACGCAAATGTCGAATTGTCATACAAATCACCTATATTAAAAATGATATGAACTTTATAAGATTATACTATTTTACTTATGGCTTGTCAACTGATATACTATATGCGAAACTGGGAAATTTCGGTTGTAAGGAGGAGAATGATGGACTCGATTTTAGGGTTTGTTGAGCAGATGACCGCCAATCCGCTTTTGTTTTTAGCGGTAGTGTTGACATTGGGCGTTATTCTGGTTAACGGTTGGACAGACGCGCCGAATGCGATCGCAACTTGCGTTGTCACACGGTGTATGCCGCCCAAGGCAGCCATTTTAATGGCAGCGGTGTTTAATTTTCTTGGTGTGTTTGTGATGACGTTGCTTAATGCAACTGTTGCGGAAACCATCACCAAAATGGTGGATTTCGGTAACGATCCTAATGAGGCTATCATTGCTCTCAGTGCCGCCTTGTTTGCCATTGTTGTGTGGGCAACGCTGGCGTGGGTGTTCGGTATTCCCACCAGTGAGAGCCACGCGTTGATTGCGGGACTTACGGGTAGTGCGATCGCGCTGCACGGTAGTTTTGAAGGTGTGAACGGCAACGAGTGGGTGAAGGTCGTTTACGGTATTTTTATCTCGGTTATTCTCGGATTTGGTCTGGGTTGGTTGGTTTGCAAGGGTGTTACCGCTATGTTTTACAAAGCCAACCGTCCGAAAACCGAACCGTTTTTCAAAGGTGCGCAGATTGCCGGGGCCGCCTCCATGGCATTTATGCACGGTGCACAAGACGGTCAGAAATTCATGGGCGTTATCTTGCTGTGCGTATATATGTCCCAGGGTCAACCGCTTCCCTCGGATATCCATATCCCGATCTGGCTTATGGTAGTGTGTTCGGTCGTGATGGCGGCCGGTACGGCGATGGGCGGTAAAAAGATCATCAAATCCGTTGGTATGGATATGGTAAAACTTGAAAAATATCAAGGTTTTTCTGCGGATATTGCCGCGGCGTTATCTTTGTTATTCTGCTCGGTATTCAGTTTGCCGGTGTCGACGACACACGCCAAAACCACTTCCATTATGGGCGTGGGTGCGGTCAAACGGGTATCAGCAATCAATTTCGGTGTTGTCAAAGAGATGGTGTTGACATGGGTCTTGACCTTCCCCGGTTGCGGATTGGTCGGTTTTCTCATGACAAAACTCTTCATGTGGATCTTTTGAAAGGATGTTGAATGATGGCAAAAGGTGATAAATTTTATTTCGACAATTTTGTACAAAGTACGCAGTATTCCCAACAGGCGGCTGTATATCTTGTGGAGTGTCTGGAACAGTACGATCATAACCGTTTGGCGGACAAGCTCCAGAAAATGCACGAGTTTGAGCACAGTGCGGATGGCGTGAAACACGAAATGGCGGAGGCGCTCGCCAAAGCCTTTGTGACTCCCGTTGATCGGGAAGATCTGGATATGTTGAGCCAAAAATTGGATGATGTTGCTGATCTGATTGAAGAGATCCTGCAACGGTTTTATATGTATGACATCAAAACTGTGCCGGCAAACGCGATCGCGTTTGCCAAACAGTTGGTAAAAGCATGCGATCAGTTAGTGGCGATCGTGCAGGAATTTGAAAACTTCAAACGTTCCAAGAAACTCCGCGAACTGGTTATCGATCTTAACAGTGTGGAGGAAGAGTGTGACCGCTTGTTTCTGTCTGCCATGCGTGAGCTCACCCTGAACAGCACCGACGTGCTGGAAACGGTATCGTGGCGTAAGATCTATGAGTGCTTTGAAGCTTGCGCCGATGCGTGCGAACATGCTGCTGAATGTGTAGGTTCGGTTATTATTAAAAACACTTGATGTCAAAAGACAATACTTGACACTTAAACACAGTGTCCGTATTATAGAATTATACAATGGGGAAGTTTAGGACCAATAAGAGAAAGGGAGTATCACGGTGAGCGTCTTCTCAATTTTCACGTTACTGGGTGGTTTGGCGTTTTTTCTGTACGGTATGAACGTGATGTCCGGCGGCTTGGAGAAAATGGCCGGTAGTCGTTTGGAATCGGCGTTAAAGCGTATGACCTCAAATGTGTGGAACAGTTTGTTGTTGGGCGCGGGTATCACCATTGCCATTCAATCGTCGTCTGCCATGACGGTTATGCTGGTGGGTCTTGTTAACTCCGGCATTATGGAGTTGTCACAGACGGTTGGTGTCATCATGGGATCCAACATCGGCACAACGTTGACGGCGTGGATTTTGAGCTTGTCCGGTATCGATTCGGGAAACTTCTTTATCAATCTGCTCAAACCTGAGAATTTCTCGCCGCTGATTGCCCTTTTAGGCATTGGGTTGATGATGCTTTCCCAAAAGGATGCCCGCAAGAGCATTGGCAGTATCTGCCTGGGCTTTGCCGTGTTAATGTACGGCATGGAACTCATGAAGGATTCCATGGCACCGCTTGCGGAAAGCGAACAGTTTGCCGGTATTTTAACCGCCTTTAACAATCCGGTTTTGGGCGTGCTTGTCGGTGCGGTGTTTACCGGTGTGATTCAAAGCTCAGCTGCATCGGTTGGTATTTTACAAGCATTATCGCTGACCGGCAGCATTACGTATGGCATGGCCATCCCGATTATCATGGGTCAAAATATCGGTACGTGCGTTACAGCTGTTATTTCCAGCATCGGTGTTAGCAAAAACGCCAAAAGGGTTTCGGTTATCCACTTGGCATTTAACATTTTTGGTACGATTCTGTGCCTCTTGTTGTTCTACGGTGCAGATGCGATTGTGAATTTTGCGTTTACCGATTTGCCTGCTGAACCGTGGAGTGTTGCGTTGGTTCACACCATTTTCAATGTGTTTGTTACGTTTGTGTTGTTGCCCTTCTCCAAGCATTTGGTGAAATTGGCAAACGTTTTGATTCGCGGCGAAGAAAGAGCAGTCACACAGCAGTTCCTGGATGAACGCTTACTGGTCACGCCGTCCATCGCACTTTCGGAGTGCAATAACCTCACGGTCAAAATGGCACAGCTCGCACGTGATACGTTGCTGTCTACCATGGATTTGTCGGATCACTATGATGCGAAGCAAGCAAACTCCGTTCGCGAATCCGAGGACTTCTTGGACCGTTACGAAGACGAACTGGGCACCTACCTTGTGAAACTGTCCGGTAAAGAGTTGTCGGATGCTGATAGTCGTAAAGTTTCCAAATTGCTGCATACTATTGGTGATTTTGAGCGCTTGGGCGACCATGCTCTCAACATCTTGGATGCCGTTCAGGAAATCCAGGATAAAAAGATCGCGTTTTCGGAAGATGCTCGCCGCGAACTGAACGTATTGTCGGATGCTATCCGTGATATTGTGAAACTGACAATCGGCGCATTTGTGAGTGACAATGTTGCCGATGCCAAACGCGTGGAACCGCTGGAACAGTTGATCGACCAATTGAGCGATGAGATCAAATTGCGTCACGTGGACCGTTTGCGTGCCGGCAACTGTACCATTGAACTCGGCTTCATTTTGTCGGATGTACTCAATAACTTTGAACGTATTTCCGACCATTGCTCCAACATTGCGGTTGCGATCATTGAATTGGGTCATAGCAGCTTCCAGACGCACGAATACCTGAACATGGTGAAAACCGATGACGAGGAATTCCGTCAACTGTTTAACACCTATAAAGCGCAATATCAGTTATAAGAAAAAGCCCTTGAGGAGATTCCTCAAGGGCTTTCGTTTATCGGTTGAGTAAATAAAATCCGAGATTTAAATAGGCGGCAAACGCGATCCACAACAGATAGGGGATCAACAAGCGGAAAGCCGTACGGTTGATGCGTCGGAATCCGATCATGGTCAGTACGACCAAGAGGATCAATAATAAGAGCCAGAAGAACGCAAACAACCGCCACTCCAAGCGGAAAAACAAGAGCGGCCACAGTGCGTTTACAGCAACCTGCAACAGATACAGACGTAAAGACGGCCCGCGGTCCAGATCATTGCTCATAAACACGAGATAAGCGGCAATGGACATCAACGCATACAAAACCGTCCAGACGATCGGGAACAGCCACGCAGGCGGTGCCAGTGGCGGCTTGTTCAGTGAATCAATATCAAATCCGCCGCCGAGCAACGTGCCGATCCCTGCTAAAATAAAGGTGTAGAGAAGAAAAAAGAGCAGTACTTTCCAATCAATTTTCGGTCGAGTCATACGATCATCCTCCTTGTGAACATAGTATGCCCGCCGTGTATAAAATATGAACCCCGTGTCATTTTGACACGGGGTTCTGTGCGTTTGTTTTATAACGTTTTGACCAATTCTTTCAAGTAGGCCGCAAAATCTGCGCCGACTTCAGGGTGGTTTAACGCCACCTCGCAAGTGGCCTGCAAGATACCGAGCTTATTGCCCATGTCATACCGTGTACCCGTGAAATCCACACCGGTCATACCTTCGGTACGCGAAAGCGTCATCATGGCGTCGGTCAGTTGGATCTCGCCGCCGGCTCCGGGAGGCGTTTTATCCAGAATATCAAAGATCTGCGGCGGTAACACACAACGCCCCAATATCGAGAACAAGGATAAAATCTGATCCGGCTTCGGTTTTTCGATCATATCCGAAACCGTATACAGGTTATCGTGCAACGGTGCGACTGCCAAACTGGAATATTTCTGAATCTGTTCCACGGTGACTTCTTTGATTCCCACAACACCTTTACCGAATTCCTCGTATGCGCGGCACAGTTGAGCGCAGGCGGGGTCCTCACCGATGATGACATCGTCACCGTACAAAACGGCGAACGGTTCATCCCCCACAAAAGAGCGAGCGCAATTGACGGCGTGCCCCAAACCTTTGGTCTCTTTTTGACGGATAAAGGTGATGTTAGCCAAATCGGTGATCCGATTAAGCTCAGCAAGCGTTTCGGTACGGCCGGACGCCGCCAGACGTTGTTCCAGTTCGATACTGTGGTCAAAATGATCCTCAATGATTCCCTTGCCGCGATTGGTAATGATAAGGATATCGGTGATACCTGCGGCAACGGCTTCTTCCACAATGTACTGAATAGCCGGTTTGTCCACGATGGGTAACATTTCTTTGGGCATCGCCTTGGATGCGGGCAATACACGCGTTCCCAAGCCTGCCGCCGGTATGACGGCTTTACGTACTTTCTTTGTCATAATACACCCCTCCACATGTTATATTTGGAAAATGAAAAACAGAATATATTCTGCCGCTATGATCAAAATCTCAGGTGCCGCCGCCAAGGCAAACGAAACACCGCCGCTTTTTTGAAAATGTTGATCGTACGGAGACAAGGGTTCGTTTCCGTTCTTTTTGATTCTACGTAAAACGGTACGCAAATACAGATAATTGCCAAACACACCAATGGCAACACGCAGCAACAAGAGCAGCAGGGAGGCAAGGGATGCGATGCTCCACAAAAGCATGCCTTCCCGCGTGGACATGATACGGTTTGCCGCTTGTATAAGGGCATCCATTGTGGCAGCGTTGGCAAGCGATTGCAACTGTCCCATTGCCAAGTTGCTGATGAGGCTGAATACCATGGAAGCGACAAACGCAATGCTTCCGAACAACATGTTTTTGCGATACAGCAGCCAATTATACGAAAACAAAAATGCCGCCCAGTTCCACGAAACTTTGGAGCCGCCGTGCGTCATATTATAAAAACGGGGGAGATAGTAGGCGGAGTTTGGCCCCAGCATTTGTGCAACCGTATCCACCGGTACGCCGTCGATGGTTTCGGTGCGCGGAACGCCGCCGTACGGATCGGCAGGTTGGCCAACCGGTGTGAAACCGAACGAGTTACCCGTCGGCGGTGTGTATTGACTCTCACGCGGGCGATCATACGCCGATGCCGACGGTCCGCTTTGCCAGTCCGGCGCGTTCAGATCCATTCCGCAATGTGCGCAGAATTCGGCAAATTCCGGGTTGTCGGATCCGCAACGTGCGCACCGCTTTTTGACAGTTTTCGGTGTTTCGGTCTCCTGATGCCATTGTTTGTCTGTACCGTGAAGATGCGCGAAGTGACAGTGTCCTTCGCTTCTCCAACATTCACGGTGATGCGGCGCACCGCATTCGGGGCAGGTGACAATATCATCCGCTTCCCCGAAAAATTGTCCGCATACCGGACAAGTCTGACCCTCATAAAAGAACATAACGTCCTCACGCTTTCACAAAATGTTATGGGAATATTGTATCGCATTTTTCTGTGCGTTGCAACAAAAATTCCGATCGTTTATAATTTTTTCACAGAAAAGTAAGCGAACGCGTGGGGATTTGCCGGGTTTCCGAAAGCGATTGACAACAATCTGGATTTTTGGTAGAATAATTCCGGATTTGTTCATGGAAAGGGGAGGCGTGCTATGCGCGTGGCGAAACGAATGGCCGCGATTGCCGCTGTGGCTGTTTTATTGCTGCAAAACAGTTTGGGTTTCAGATCGGATGTACAAGCGTCGGAAGGGAGCGATACGGTGGATTCAAAACCAACGGTGATCGGTACCTCATTTAACCCTGACAAGGCAACTGATGAAAAGTATGCCTATTGGCGGATCCCCGGTATGATCGTGACTTCGGAAAATACCGTGATTACATACTATGAGGCGCGCGCTAACGGAACGGACTACGACGGAATCGATATTATCGCGTATCGCAGTGAAGACGGCGGTGATACGTTCGGTGAACCGATCGTGTTAGCATCCGGCTTTGAAAGCGGAACTACCATGAACAACCCGGTGATGATTGCCGATGAAAACGGGATCGTCCACTTTTTATATTGCGTAAATTACGGTGTGTGCTCCACCTGCAACGCGGCTGCAACTTCGGCGTGCGCGCACGGTGCCGGTGTTTTCTATCGGAAGAGTGCGGATGACGGTAAGACGTGGAGTGAACCCGTGAATATCAGTGACGCCACCGATCCTACGTTCCATGACGTGATCGCCACCGGACCGACTCACGGTATTCGCACTTCTGCGGGTGCTTTGGTTGTGC
This sequence comes from Clostridia bacterium, assembly GCA_017440005.1. Lineage (GTDB taxonomy): Bacteria > Bacillota > Clostridia > Oscillospirales > Acutalibacteraceae > RGIG3009. The sequence continues at coordinate 7,748 of JAFSIB010000073.1, read as the reverse complement.
CGGTATGGATGGTGAAAAAAGGACAGGGTTGGTCGTTGACCAGCCATGGCGGACCTGCCGGTGCAGTTGTGGTATCCACGCTGTATTCGACAGACGGCGGTGCAAACTGGCAACTCGGCGAATTGGTGCCGCACGACAGTGCGGTTGTTAACCTGCCGAATGAAACGGCGATCGTCGAAACGTTTGACGGAAAGATCATGATAAACTCCCGTATGGACGGCGTTGGATACCGCGCCGTGGCGTATAGTGAAACGGGATATTCGGATTGGACACCGTATGAGATCGATGAAGCGTTGATCGATCCGACGTGTTGCGGCGGATTGGCTTCGTATTCCGCCAAAGACGCCACCGAAGACAATACCATTCTGTTTGTTAACTGTGAGCACGGTACTTCCCGCACTAACTTAACGATCAAGGGTAGTACGGACAACGGAAAAACGTGGAAATATCGCAAAGTATTGGCGACCTATGCCGCGGGATATGCGGACGTTGCGGTGGATGCCAACGGCACGATCTATGTGTTGATGGAAGTAAGTTCCGGTCAGTATTGCCGCTTGTTCCGTATGGATTATGATACGTTTGTGGCAGATAGCGTGACCGCCTTATCCGATTTGACGATCACGGGTGCTTCGCAAGAGTTCGTTTACGATCATAAAGTGGCATATACGGTCACAGCGGATGCCGGTGCGGCTTTGTCGGTGAGCGCCAAGGCGTATAATCCGGATGCGGTTATCTTGATCGGCGGACAGGTCTATACGCCCGGTCAGGTGTATACGCATACGGTCACGGTTGGCGGTGCACCGCTTGAGATCGTGGTGTCGTACGGCGGAAGATCCACCACATACACCGTAACGTTTGCCCCCAAAGCGGCGGCAAATTCCATGGTGATGCACTTGAACGGTGAATCGCTTGCCGATCAGACGGTTTACGGAAACACACCCACGGTGACCGGTGTGACGGTGAGTACCGATTCGTTCAAATTCGGCGGCGGCAGTTTGCTGTTTGACGGCAGTACCGCGTACTTGAACGCGGAATCGACCGCCTGCATCAACCCAGGTACAGATGATTTTACGGTTGCCGCGTGGATCAATGCGGACTCGGTGGCGGATCAACATGTTTTGTTCTGGTATGGCGATACCAGTCAGTTCTGGTGCCGCACGAACGGCGACGATCTGCAAGCCAATATCAAGGGTAACGGCTTATCCGAAACAACTGTTACGGCAGAAAATGTAATCACAGCCGGCACGTGGACACACATTGCTTATACGCGAACCGGCACCACCCACACCCTGTATGTCAACGGTGCGGCGGTGGCAACGGCCGCTTCTGCTGCCGTGCATGATTTGAGTGGATATGACGGCTTGACCATCGGTCGTGCACGCACAACGTGGTACCGTTATTTTGACGGTTACATGGATGAATTCAAAGTGTTCAACTACGCGTTGTCCGCTGAGGAACTATCCACGTTGGTGACCACCAATACGTTGATGGCGGTATCCGCCGGTACCTTATCCGGTGAAGGTACACTCCTGTTTGCCGTCGGCGAGGGACAACCTGTCGCATCGATCAAAGAAGTGGCAGAGGGAACAACCGTTACCGTCACGGCAACGCCTGCTGACGGATATTTGTTGGTGCCCGGTAGTTTAACTTATACCAAAGCGGATGGAACCACCGCCAAGATCTTAAACAAAAATCTGGAGAACGCAGATTTCGGAAACGGCACGGGATATACGTACCAATTTGCCATGCCGTCGGAAGCGGTGCGCGTGAATGTGACATTTGCCGAAACAACGGCCAATACGTTCTGCCTGGATACGGTTGGTGCTTCGGTGCACGTTGCAAAGGACGGCACCTATGACGGTATCCGATTCCTCACCCGTTTGGCGTTGGATCGGTTTGACACAGCGGCGGATGCAATCTCGGTTACGTATAACGGAGAAGTATACACCGTGAAATCCATCGGCGCCTTGCTCAAACGCGCTGACAATACCACCGAGTTAACGTTGGAGAACAGTGCGCTTAATACTAACGGTGCGGGTACGATCTGGAAAGCGGTGGCATACGATGCCGCGCAGTCCCCGTACCTGAAAGTGGTGGACTACACCGACTCGTATCTGGATGTGCAGGTCGTGATGATGAAACATGACAGTACGTCGACATCGGTGTTCCGCAAACGCCAATTTACGGCGCGCGGGTATTTGGTGCTGGTGGATGCGGCAGGCCGTGAAACGGTGCTGTATGCCGATAATATGCTCACAAAGAGTGTGAAGGATATTACACCTCCGCAAACGCTCAAACCGGAGTTCGGCGATGTGGAGTTGGAAGCGCCTACCACTACAACCACCATGGATTATTTTCCGGGATCATGGTAAAAACAAAAGCGCCCGACTTGTTCAGTGGAACAAGTCGGGCGATTTTTGAATCGTGTAAAAGTGGATCAGTCCAGATAGTCTTTGGTGATATAAATGGGGCGTTTTTTGCCTTCGATGTAAATTTTGGAAACGTACTGGCCGATAATGCCCAGCATGATCATTTGTATACCGCCGATAAACAGTATGATGACGATCAAGGTGGGATAGCCGGGGACGGCAATACCAAAGAAAACTTTTTGGCAGATGACAAAAATCATATACAGCAAAGCCGCTATGGAACAGAAGCACCCGCAGTATGTGGAAAGCTTCAGCGGGAATACGGTGAACGCCACGATGCCTTCGATGGCATATTTAAACAGCTTTCGGAAGGACCAGGAAGTTTCTCCTGCGTTGCGGGTCTCGGCTTCATACGGGATGAAGTGTGTGTTGTATCCTACCCACGAGAAAATGCCTTTGGAAAAACGGAAATATTCTTTCAGTTCCAGGATGGATTCCACCACGTGATGCCGCAACGTGCGGAAATCACTGGCGCCGCATTTGAAATCAATGTCACACATGCGGTTGATCAGTGCGTAAAAGCATTTTTTGAAAAACGTCAGGAGTTTTCCTTCGTTGCGGTTTTCCTGATAGGCGGCAACGGAATCGTAATCATCGTTGTTGTCCAAAAAGTTGACCATATCCACCACGATTTCGGGGCGTTGCTGAAGGTCGGCATCAATGATCGTGACATAGTCGCCGGTGGCTTTTTGCAGACCGGCGAACATGGCGGCCTCTTTGCCGAAATTGCGGGAAAAATTCAACACTTTTACGTGAGGATGTTGACTGTGCAGTTCTTTCAATACCGACCACGTATTATCACGGCTGCCGTCGTTTACAAAGATGATCTCGTACGTGTCGATATGTCCCGCAAAAGCCTTCTCGCAGGTTTCAAAAAACGGTACAATATTCTCTTGCTCATTATAGCAAGGAACCACCAAAGACAGTTTCATTTTCCACACAACCTTTACAACCGCTGTCTGTCATTTCTACGTTATTACTCAAGAAAGACTTCCTACCAAGAGTAGCATATTCAAAAAATATTGTCAATAATGACGGTGGGTACATCCCGTGTCGGAAGAAAAACGAGTCCCATCCGCCAAAGCGGATGGGACTCGTTGGAGCTGGTGGACGGACTCGAACCCCCGACCTGCTGATTACAAATCAGCTGCTCTACCAACTGAGCTACACCAGCATTTTCAAATGCTCAATTACTATATCATAAGAGAAAAGGATTGTCAAGCGAAATATATTCTTTGGGTGAACAACCGAATTCCTTGTGAAAGCAACGGTAAAACGTGCGCAAGGAGTTAAAGCCGCTTTCTAACGCGCAGTATGTGATGCTGTGCTTCTCTTCACGCATCAGCAGGATGGCGTTTTTTAAGCGCAGCATGGTGAGGTAGTGGTTGATACCAATATGAAAACAAGACTTAAAATAACGCGAAAGATAACTTTGACTGTATCCGAACACTGTTGCGAGAGAGGGAAGGGTCACGTCTTTTTGATAGTGATCGTTCATATACCACAACAGCCGTGCAGACAGCTCCGGTTCCACTTCACTTTCGCTGACTTGCGAACCGACATGTTCCATCACGATACCGAGGATCACATACAAATATCCCAACAGCGTGATCTCGTTGGGTGTTCCTTTCAGAATCTCGTCATAATACGCCCTGATACGCTTAACTGTCTCCTCATCGGTGATAAACGGGTTTGCGATGCGCTTGTGCCGCATGACTTTCACATACTCTTCGCATAAGTGTGGAGGAATAATCAACACGCTGGATTTAGATTGTACCGGAGTTTTGTATGCATGCGCATCAAAACTAAAAGCCACTGACATCTGTCCTTTTGTGAGTACACGTTGTTGGTTCCCGACCACTACTTCCATTTCACCGTCATCCACAAAATATAATTCGATTTGCGAATGGAAGTGGAAAGCGCCGGAATCGTTCTCATATTGTTGATAAAACAAATGGTTCTGCCGCTCGCGTTTCACTCCGAATTCCGGTTGCATATTTCACACCTCGACAAAAAATGGCAATAAACTGCGCAAATTTGGCGCGAATGTGCCAATACATTGCGATATGATTGTAGGGTATTTCGATGATGATGTCAAGGGGTGACGGGATGTTTTTGACCTATCTTTTTGCGGTTTTACGATCGTTTATTTACGGGACGACCGTGTATTTCACCGGTGACCTGATTCGGTCGGTTGACGTGCTGGATGTGTTAGCACTGCGCTTTTTTATGAGCTTTGTTGTGCTATGGTTGCTCAAAGTGATGCGGATCGTCAAAATTGAGGTCGGTGTGCGTGATGTGATGACCGTCGATCGCCGCTCGAAATATCTCAGATCTTTATTGTTGGCAGCGTTGTTTGAACCGGTCTTATATATGGTGTTTGAGACCGTCGGCATTTCGACAACTACCGGTATCACGGCGGGCGTGATTTTATCTTTGGCACCGATCAGTTCCGTCATCTGCGAGTCGCTGGTTTTGAAAGAAAAAACCACAGGATGGCAGAAACTATTTTTGCTGATCCGTGTATTTGGTGTTGGATATATTGCGGTCAACACCCAAAGTGCGGACGGCAAGGACACGGCTTTGGGGATTGTATTGTTGATTTTAACTGTTGTCTCGGGCTCCTTGTTTTCGGTGTTCTCCCGCCATTCGTCCAAAGCCTTTTCCGCGATGGAGCGCACCTATGTGACTGCCACTCTCGGTATGGTGGTGTTCAATAGCATCAATGCGGTTCGCCATCTGGTAGAGGGAGATATCGTCCACTATTTCGATCCATATTTCAATTGGAGCAATATGCTCGGCTTCTTCGTACTGGGAATCGTTTCCACCATTGTTGCGACTGCTATGAACAACTACTCGCTTGCACGGGCACCGGCATCCACCTTGTCGGTGTTCGGTGGGGTGTCGACGCTCACCACGGTGACGATCGGCGTGTGTACGGGGGAACAACTTATGCTGTACCATATCATTGGTCTTGTTATGATCGTGGTCGGTATGGTCGGTGTTGGATACATCCAAATAAAACGCGATAAACCGCTGAAAAAATAAAGGAAACGGCTTGCCTGTCGGCAAGCCGTTTTTTAACGTCCGTGTCGGGAGAGTAATGTTTGCTTTTCATCCCACAACGCTTGGGATAAGTCCACGTAATAGTGATGGGGGTTTTCAAACCGCAAGACTTCGTCCCAGATGGTGCTCAGTTGGCGACGGCAATAGTCGCGGATCTCCTGAACCGGGGGACAGGTGTACACCAGTTTGCCGTTTTTGAAGATCTGCTCCTGCAACGGTTTGGCAATAAAATTCTCGATGGTCTTACGCTTCCATACGTGTTCGGGATCAAAGATCTCGTACGGTGCGGTGTCGTCAATGATCTCATCGTGCAACGTGATAACATCGGCAATGGCTTTGCCGGTATCGCGGTCATACAACCGCCACACTTTTTTAAAGCCGGGGTTGGTGATCTTGGCGACGTTTTCGCTGACTTTGATGCGCGATTCGATAACGCCGTCCTTTTCAACGGCAGCAAGCTTGTATACGCCGCCGAATACCGGATCGCTGGAAGCGGTAATCAACCGTTCACCGACACCGAAACTGTCAATGCAAGCGCCCTGCAGGATCATATCGCGGATGATGTACTCATCCAGCGAGTTGGAAGCGCAGATCTGACAATCGGAAAAACCGGCATCATCCAACATGCGGCGCGCTTTTTTACTGAGATACGTGATATCGCCCGAATCCAGCCGAATGCCGCGCGGACGGTATCCGTTCGGCACCAACACTTCGTTAAATACGCGAATAGCGTTGGGAATACCGGACTTGAGCACGTTGTAGGTGTCCACCAATAACGTGCAGGACTGCGGGTAGACTTCGGCGTATGCTTTGAACGCTTCGTATTCGCTGTCAAACAGCTGCACCCAACTGTGTGCCATCGTACCCAAAGCGGGAATGCCGAATTCCCGATCGGCAATCGCGCAAGCCGTGCCCACGCAACCGCCTATGTAAGCGGCACGTGCACCGTATACCGCACCGTCATAACCTTGTGCGCGGCGGGAACCGAATTCCATAACGGCACGGCCGTTGGCGGCGCGTACGATACGGTTGGTCTTGGTGGCAATGAGCGATTGATGGTTGATCGAAAGCAGGATCATGGTTTCAATAAACTGCGCCTGAATGGCAGGACCGCGTACCGTGACCACCGGTTCGTACGGGAAAATGGGAGTGCCTTCGGGGATCGCCCAAATATCACAACCGAATTTGAAATCGGCAAGGTAGGAAAGGAATTCTTCGCAGAACAAATTTTTACTGCGCAGATAGTCGATATCCTCTTCGGTGAACGACAACGCTTCCAAATAGCGGACCATTTGCTCAAGGCCTGCCATGATCGCCACACCGCCGCCGTCCGGCACTTTACGGAAAAACATATCAAAATACGCGATCTGTTCACCGTATCCGTTTTGTAAAAAACCGTTGGCCATGGTCAATTCATAAAAATCGGTCAGCATGGTCAGATTTTCTTTGCCGTAATTATGCGTGATCATACGATTGTTTCACATCCTTATCGTTGGCCGCAATAGTAATGACGGTATTCCTCGATGCAATGGGTGATGATGCGGAGCGCTTCTTCATGCCCCAGTGCTTCTTTGACAGCGGTGCTTTTGCTTTCAAGCGATTTATATACCGTAAAGAAATGCTGGATCTCGTCAAACGTATGCTTCGGCAACTCGCTGATATCGTGATAGCAGGAAAGCGACGGATCACGGAACGGCACGGCAATGATCTTCTCATCAATATCGTCACCGTCCACCATTTTGACCACACCGATCGGATAGCATTGCACGAGCGTCATGGGAACAATGGATTCCTGACACATGACCAACACATCGAGTGGGTCGCCGTCATCCGCAAAGGTGCGGGGGATAAAACCATAGTTCGCCGGATAGTGTGTGGCGGTGTACAAAACGCGGTCCAGCTTTAAAAGACCGGTTTCCTTATCCATCTCGTATTTGTTTTTGCCGCCTTTTGGAATTTCGATCACCGCCGTAAAATCATGGGGTTTGATGCGGCTTTCGGAAATGTCATGCCAAATATTCATACGCTACCTCCTAAAAACAGGTGTATAAAAACAGTATATACTGAAACACACCGAAAAACAAGATGTGTAAAAAAATCTCCTGCCGAAACTGTGCCGGCAGGAGTTTTTTCGTTTCATTCGTGTTGTGGGATCAAACCGCGCGCGTAACCTTACCCGAACGCAGGCAACGGGTTCAGGCGTAAACCTTTTTGGGCGAGCCGTCTACAACAGCCTTAACGCGTTTGATGTTG
>JAFSIB010000010.1 GCA_017440005.1 Clostridia bacterium | reverse complement strand
GTACACCTTCTTGTCCACACTGGCGATCCTGTTGGTGCTGTTCTTATTGTTTGTCGGCACGTTGGTGATTCACGATTACAGCTTTGGCAAAACCGTTGTTATGTTGATCTTAACAGCGGTTGGCATGCTGATACTGGTATTCATTGCGATGCTGTGTGTCACCTTGATGCAACAGATCATCTTGTATATTCAGAACATTATTAACGAACTGCAGTTGCGGTGAAAGGCGGAAAGAGCAGATGAACGAAACAAAACTGACAAAGCGTTCGGCAGCACTTGTGCTGGCGGCTGTGCTCCTGCTCGGTCTGCTTTCCGGATGCGGCGGTGGGACGGCGGTTCCTCCGTCCCAAGCGGTTTGTGACTTTGTAACAGTTGGAACGGACATCACCGAACAGGTGAAAAACCTTACCGAAGATGCCATTTTACTGGAAAACGGCGGCTCGGTTTTGACCATGAGTGCCGACGGTATTCTGCGAGTCGTACGTGGCGAACGAACTGTATGGAGTACCGGTCTTTCGCTTGACGATAAGAATGCGTTAGGTGAGGTGGATGCCGCTTCCTCAGCAGCCGTGTTTCGCTATCATGTCAGCGGCGAAAGCGAAAAGACCATGAACAGTTACACGGACGCTTATGCAAAAGGACAGTACCGCTTATATCAAGACGGTAACAGCATTGTGTATGAGCAGATTGCAGGCGAGTTTACGGCGGATGTTTTGCTGCCGGAAGCTTTGTCGGAAGAACGGTACGCCGAAATTGTCGGGAAACTGAACGAAACCGACGCCACTTTTATTTCTCGCCAATACACATTGTACACACCCGATACGGCAACAGCCGAAATCTTAAAAACCGTCCCCAACTTGAAAAAGAAAGCCTTTTATGTGGTGATGGACGCCGAAAGTTTTGTCAAACGCAAACGCTTGCAGGAAACGTTTTCCAAGGCGGGGTACACCACGGCTGATCTGGATGCCGACCGCAAGGAGGCGGGCATCGATACGGTGAACCAAGGTGAAGTGTTTAAACTTGTCATGCGGTTTACGTTGGAAGACGGGGAACTGATCGTGGATATTCCGTGCGATCAGATCTATTATCCGTCCGACAAACCGCTGGTGAGTGTGGACCTTATGAAATACGGCGCATTTGCCCTGAATGGCAGTAACGGTTCGTATGTAGTACCCTCCGGTTCGGGTGCATTGTTTTCGTTTGCCGATGATAAAACGGCAGACTATACATTGCAATACGGCGGCAAGGATTACACCACCGAATCCGCAACGGATGCGACCGATTACAGCGGACATCCGTTTTTCGGCACTCTCGGTGACGCGAATGCTTGTGTTGGTATTATTGAAGAAGGTGCGGAACACGTCCGCTTGCGCATTGAGAGTACTCAAAACGGTTATATTCAATATCCCGAACTGCGGTTGATGAGTTATGAGATCTCCGGTTTGGGTCAGAGTCGGAAGTTTTATCAATACGGCAAAGAAGCGTTCAGCGGGAATGTGCGGATTCGTTATACCTTCCTGGAGGGGACTGAAGCAACGTACAGCGGTGTTGCTACCCGTTACGGCAAGTATCTGCGCGATAGCGCAGCGCTGGGCAGCCAGACTGTATCCGAATCTCTGCCGTTACAGTTGGAGGTTATCAACAACCTGCACATGATCAAAACAACGGCAGGCATTACGTATACAACCGAGCAACTCGTTACCACGTTTGAAGAAACGCAGAACATGCTTGCATTTTTTAAAGAACAAGGCGTTGCGAATCTTTCGCTCAAATTAAACGGTGCCAATGCACGTGGCTTGTTTGCACAAGCGCCCGGTTCTTTCCGCTTCAGCGGTGCTGCAGGCGGTAAAAAAGGATACGCCGCTTTACAAAACTTCTGCCGTGAACAGAACATTCCGTTGTTTCTGAATGTGAATTTGCCGTTCTACTATGCCGACAGCACGTGGGACGGGTATTCCGCCACGGGAGACACGGCACGTTTGCTCAATAAGAAGCAGGCGCAGTTATCGTACAAGGAAAAATCCACCAACGCGAATCGGCAGGATCTGCCTCTTATTGAGGTGGTGTCACCGCGCTTGTATACCGCGCTTGCCAAACAGTATGTTGCGCTTTCGGATCTGCTCGGCAGTGGCCTCAGCGTGGGAGAATTTGCCCGTGTGTTGAACAGTGATTATAACGATGAGGATACCGTGATTCGCTGTGAAACTAAAGCGCAGGTGCAGGAAAGTTTGCAGTTGCTCAGCGAAACGTATGATCTGTTGGCGGAAGATCCGTCAGCGGAAACTTTGTCAAATTTTGAGCGGGTGGAAAAACTGTCGCTCACCGATAACGGTGACAGTTTATGGACGCGCAGTGTGCCGCTTATCCCGCTGGCACTTCACGGGTATATCGATTATACGTCCACTTATTGGAACGACGTGACCGATAGCACCGAAACCATGCTCAAAGCCATCGAATACGGTAGCGGTATGGCGTACCGTTTGGCACAAAACGTGACAAAAGACGTCACCGCAACTCACAATAATTTTCTGTTTAACGTGGATTTCAATTTGTGGAAAGATACGATTACCGAACAATATCGCTATGTCAGCAAAGCACTGGAAGGCCTGAATCAGGTGCCGATGGTGTCACACGAAATGCTTACAGATGATGTTGTTAAAGTGACGTATCAAAACGGAACAGTACTTTATGTCAACTACGGTGACGCGTCTGCTGTAGTTGATGAGAATACGGTAGAAGCACATTCCTATTTGCGCATTAACTGATCCCGCGGGGAGGGAACAACGTGAAAGACTTGCGGTTATGGTATGAACAGGAAGCCACCTGCTTTGAAGAAGCACTTCCCATCGGCAACGGCCGTATGGGCGGTATGGTATATGGCGGTATTTTTGAGGAAACTGTTACACTCAATGAAGATACGCTATGGTCGGGCAGAACCGATCAAAGCATACCGGCAAATGCTATGGGTGCTATTGATGAAATCCGCCGTCTATTACAAGAAGGCGATCGTCACAGTGCCGGCGATGTGGTGTGGCAACGCTTGATGGGGGAACCCACTGCGTGTTATGAACCGGCAGGTGCACTGCACGTGTCGCTACCACATGCTGGCGAAGCCACCGATTACCAACGTGACTTAGATCTCGAAACCGGTGTTGCCACCGTGTCTTATCGTGTCGGCAACGTGCAGTATCGCCGTGAGGTCTTTTGTTCCTTTGCCGATCAGGTTATGGTGATTCGTCTGAGTGCATCTGAACCTGTGTTGTGCGGTTCGGTGCACTTTACCACGCCACATGCAACCTGTGAGGTGCAAACCGATTGTCATGCGGTGTATGCCGTTTCCAAAACACCGTATTATACCGATATTGGCGGCTATAAAGGCGAAAAAGGCGCATTTTACGATGAAGAGAAATCGTCTATTCGGTTTTGCATGGGTGTTCGTGCCGTCGCAGACGGCGCGGTAACCGCGCAAGCTGATGCGCTTTGCTTTGCCGATTGCCGTGAAGTATGCTTGCTTGTGGATATTGTCAGTGATTATGAGCATTATGACAAAGTGCCAAACGGCACACCCGAAAAACTGGTGGCGTGTTGCCGTGAACGTCTTGCGGATAAAACCGACTATACCACATTGAAACAACGGCACATAGCGGATCATACTGCGTTATTTAACCGTGTGAGTTTTCACGTGGACGGACCGCGCCGTGCGGACTTGCCCACCGATAAACGAATTGAAGCCTATCAGACAACACGCGACGACGTGGGACTGTATGAACAACTGTATCAATACGGTCGGTACTTGTTGATGGCATCGTCACGTCCCGGCAGTCAGCCTGCTAATTTGCAGGGCATTTGGAACGAGGAAGTTGTGGCTCCGTGGAGTTCGGGCTATACCGTGAATATTAATTTGGAAATGAATTATTGGCACGCGGAATCCACACGGCTTTCGGAGTGCCATGAACCGTTGTTACGCTTTGTTCGTGAATTAGCGGAAAAAGGTAAAGAGCAGGCGGCAGTGTATGGTTGTCGCGGTTGGTGCTCGCATCACAACAACGATTTGTGGCGGTATGTCGGTATGGTGAATCGCCATTGGAAAGCCAGTATGCCCAGTGTGGGATATGCCTGCTGGCCGATGGGCGGCGCTTGGTTGACCACCCACCTGTGGCAACATTATGTGTATACCGGTGATCTTGATTTCTTGCGGGAATGTTATACGGTCATTCAAGGTTGTGCACAATTTTTACTGGATTTTTTGATTGAAAATAAAGAGGGGTATCTGGTGACGAGTTTCGGTTCTTCACCGGAAAACTCCTATTGGTACGAGGAGAAAAAGCAAGCTATCAGCCAGGGTTGTACCATGGATATGGCGATCATCCGCGATGTTTGGAATGCCTATCTTCAGGCAAGCCGCTTACTCGGTAAGCATGATGCGTTATGTGATGAAATCGTAACCGCTTTACCGAAATTGTTGCCGTATCGTATCGGCGAGCGCGGTCAGTTGATGGAATGGGAAGAGGAATTCCCGCCGTGTCAGATCCAGCATCGGCATTTGTCACCGTTATATGGGTTCTATCCCGGCAACTCCATCACCCGTGCACGCGATCCGGAATTAACACAAGCGGTGGAAACCTTGCTGGCGGAACGCGGTGATGCCAACAGCGGTTGGAGTATGGGTTGGAAAGTCAACATGCACGCACGTCTGGGACACGGTGACCGCGCTTTGGATCTGATTAAATTGCTGTTGCGCCCGGTTCCGCCCAAAGATAACACCAAGGGTGGCGGCGTGTATATCAATCTGCTTGACGTACATCCGCCGTTCCAGATTGACGGTAACTTTGGTGTCACGGCAGGCATCACCGAAATGCTTTTGCAAAGCCACGAGGATTTTGTGGAACTGTTGCCTGCACTTCCCGTCGCTTGGATGCAAGGAGAAGTAAAGGGACTGTTGGCACGTGGCGGTTACATCACGGATATGGTATGGAAAAACGGCACGTTGTCATTTGCAAAACTTACCGCTGCGCAAAAAGGCGAATTACGTTTGCGCGTACAGCCGCATTGGCAGATCAAACACAATGGTCACGCGGTTGCTGTGAACGGTGCGGTTGTGTCCGTCGCGGTCGAAGGAAATGATGAGGTTGAGGTATTCGGATAACCGAAAGGGGGTCACCGATGATGGATAGAAAACTGTGGTACGAACAAGCGGCAAACTGCTTTGAGGAAGCGTTGCCGATCGGTAACGGCCACATGGGCGGTATGGTTTATAGCAACACAGGAGAAGAACACATCTCACTTAACGAAGATACGTTGTGGTCCGGTGCACCGAAAAGTTGCCTGCCTACCGATTACGAAGGCGCGGCGGACGAGGTACGCCGTCTGATGGCACAAGGTGACCGCGATGGAGCGGCACACGTTGTATGGCAGCGCTTAATGGGCGATTTTACCGCTTGTTACGCCCCTGCAGGTGATGGGTATATATCACTGGATGAAGCGGGCGAGGTGCAGGCATACCGCCGCGAATTGGACCTTGCAACGGGCGTTGTGACGGCATGCTACCGCATCGGGGATACGCAGTATACTCGCGAAGTGTTTTGCTCTTATCCGGATGACGTGTTCGTTGTGCGGTTGAAAGCAAATCAACCCGTGCTCAGCGGACGTATTCGTTTGGAAAGTCCGCATCCGTTCGCGGTGAAAGCCGCAGACAAAACCTTGTATGCGCACAGCAAAATGCCGTATGAGATCAATCTGGCAGGTCATGTCGGCACAAAAGGTGCTTATTATGATGAGGAAAAACCGTCGGTGCGGTTTTGTATGGCTGCGCAGGTTCACACCACGGACGGTACCGTCAAAGCAGAATCGGATGCCCTGCGCTTTGAATCGGCAAGTGAGTTGGTGGTGACGCTACATATTGCCACCGATTTTACAGATTATGCGCACACCCCGTGCGGTACCCCGGAAACGTTGCAAAAAGCGTGTGACGATGTGTTGCAACGTGCGGGTGACAAGTCTTTTGATGAATTAAAAACAACGCATATTTGTGATCACGGCGATCTCTTTGGAAAAATGGATTTGCATCTTGGCGGTCCGCGCCGTGACACGTTACCCACCGATGAGCGCTTGCGTGCCAACGATGAGGCGCGGGACGACGTTGGTTTGCAGGAGTTATTATTTCAATACGGACGCTATTTGCTGATTGCCTGCTCGCGCCCCGGCAGTCAACCTGCCAATCTGCAGGGCATCTGGAACGAATTGGTATTGGCACCGTGGTGTTCAGGTTATACCTTGAACATCAACCTGCCAATGAACTATTGGCACGCCGAAAGCACAGGCCTTAGCGAATGCCATCAACCGCTTTTGGATTTTGTGCGGGAACTTGCACAACGCGGAAAAGAATCCGCTAAAGTGTACGGTTGCCGTGGCTGGCTTGCACACCACAACACCGATTTGTGGCGGTACAGCGGTTTGGTTGGTCGCGATTGGCGTACTTGTATGCCGGGTGTGGCGTATGCGTGTTGGTTTATGGGCGGTGCGTGGCTTACCAATCACTTGTGGGAACATTATTTGCACACCGGTGATACGGCGTTTTTACGCGAAAATTTTGAAATTTTGCGTGGAAACGTGCAATTTTTGCTGGATTTTCTGGTGGAGAACGAGGATGGATTCCTGGTTCCCGGCTTTGGAACCACACCGGAAAACTCCTATTGGTACAAAGAACAAAAACAGGCGATCTGCCAAGGCGCCACCGAGGATATGGCGATCATTCGCAATTCCTTTGCCATGTTCCGCCGTACCTGTGAGGTATTGCAGATCGCGGATGATTTAATCCCTGCGGTTGTCGACGCCGAGCGGCGGCTTTTACCGTATCAGATCGGCGGTCACGGTCAATTGCTGGAATGGGAAAAAGATTTTGAAACCTGTGATATTCGCCACGTGAACATGGCTCCGTTGTGGGGTTGCTATCCCGGTAACACCATCACACCGCGCAAAACGCCGGAATTGGCCGAAGCGGCGCGTGTACTCATGGAAGATCGTGGCGATAACGGCACGGGGCATAGCTTGTGCTGGAAACTGTGCCTGCGTGCACGGTTGGGCGATACCGAGCGTGCGTATGCGTTTGTACAGCGTATGTTACAGTTGGTACTGCCGGGTGAGATGAACCGCGGTGGCGGGGTATACCCCAATTTGTTGGACGTGCACCCGCCGTTCCAGATCGACGGAAACTTCGGTGTGACAGCCGGTATGGTGGAAATGCTTGTCCAGAGCCACGAGGACGTGATTCGTTTGTTGCCGTCCCTGCCGCATGCCTGGCAGGATGGACAAGTGCGCGGTCTGGTGGTCCGCGGCGGACTGACAGTGGATATAGCATGGCGCGAACATCGTTTGCAAAACGCCACTTTGACTGCAACGCATGATGGTACTTACCGCGTGCAGGTTGAGCCGCATTGGACGGTGCGTGTCAACGGTAAAACCGTTCCAATCGATAACGAGAATATTGCATCATTTACCGTTTGTGCGGGGGATGCTTGTGAAATAGCAGTGGGGTGAAACTGATGGGAAATCCGTATTTGGGAATGCACGTGGTATCGTCGTTGGAAAAGATTTTTCCCGATGAAACGCCGCGTTTTTGGAACCCGTCCAAACCGGTGACGGTGTTGTCAGGCGAGCGCTTTAGCTTTCAAGTAGCATTATACTGGGATTATATGCGTCATACGGAATGTACAGTGGAATTGGATACGCCCGCAAACGGGGTATCCTGGCGCTCGGTGGAGTTGATGCCATGCGGTTTGGCGGCATATCCGGAACACGATATGCACTATCTGCGCACACAACCGGGTCTTTTCCCGGATCTGTTGCACGTGCCGCAAACGGGTCGGTTATGGCTGTATCCGCAGCAATGGCGCGCCATTTGGATCGATCTGCCGGCAGAAGGGGAAGCAGGTGAGTTTCCCATCACCGTGCGCATCCGTGATCTGGCAGGCCGCGAGATGGCGGCGTGCGCGGTAACGGTGCGTCGTTTAAAAGCAGCTTTACCGCCGCAAAAATTGCATTACACGCAATGGTTACATACCGATTGTTTAGCGGACTATTACCATGTGCCCGCCTTCAGTGAGGAGCATTGGCGCATTGTGGAAAACTTTGTCCGCCGCGCAGTGGCGCTGGGTGTGGACGTGTTGTTTACACCGCTTGTCACACCGCCGCTGGATACACAGGTGGGCGGGGAGCGCACCACCGTTCAGCTTTTGGATATATGGGTGGAAAACGGTGAATATCGCTTTGGTTTTGAAAAACTGTATCGGTTCATCGAGATGGGTAAGCGCTGCGGTGTTCGGCTGTTTGAAATGAATCATCTGTTCACCCAATGGGGAGCCGCTCATTGCCCGAAGATTATGGCAACGGTGGACGGCGAGTTAAAACAGATCTTTGGCTGGAATGATGAAGCAGCAGGCGAGCCGTATCACGCGTTTTTGGATGCCATGTTACCCGCTGTTACGGCAAAACTGCGGGAGTGGGGTGTTGCCGAGCAAACCATGTTCCACATTTCCGACGAACCCGGTGCGGCACACCTGGAGCAGTACAAAAAACTCAAAGCCATTGTGGAACCGCATCTGAAAGATTTTTATATCATGGATGCGTTGAGCACGTTGGAGTATTACGAGCAAGGAATTGTACAGCATCCCGTATGTGCTACCAACAAGATTGAACCGTTCCTGAAGGCGCAGGTTCCCGATTTGTGGACGTATTATTGCTGCTCGCAAAGTGTGGACGTGAGCAACCGTTTCTTTGCCATGTCATCGGCACGTAACCGCATCATCGGGTTACAGATGTATAAGTTCAATATTGCAGGTTTCCTGCATTGGGGCTATAACTTCTACAGCACGGGGTTATCGGTTTATCCGATCGATCCGTACCGCATGACCGATTGTGATGGTGCGTTCCCGTCGGGTGATGCGTTCTCGGTATATCCCGGTGCAGACGGTGAACCGGAGGAATCACTTCGTGCGGTGGTGTTCTTGCATGCGTTACAAGACATGCGTGCGTTGCAGTTGTTAGAGAGTTTGATCGGCAAAGAAGACGTGATTGCGCTGATTGAGAGCGGGTTATCTACACCGCTTAACTTTACGGCGTATCCGCACCAAGCGGATTACATTCTGAGCGTACGTGAGCGCGTGAATGAGAAAATTGCACAGCTGACAGGGGAAGCGTTGTAACACCTGCAGGAGGAGAGAAAATGGAAAACTCGTTTTTGATTGTTACGTTTAATCTGCGCACGACCGTGCCGGATGACGGTATCAATAATTTTATACACAGAGTCGGGATGATTCTGCAAAAAATTCAATCGGAACGACCGGATGTGATCGCGTTTCAGGAGATGACCGATACAAGTGAGCGCTATCTCAGCGCACAACTGACAGATTATACGATCTTTTTCAATAAGCGTTGTGCCGATTTGAGCGGGGAGGGACTGGGCATTGCTGTTAAAAAAGAACGGTTATCGTTGATCGGTTTGGATGGCTTTTGGTTATCCCCAACACCGAAAGAACCCGGTAGCCGTTTTGAAGAACAAAGCCCTTATCCGCGCGTGTGCCAATGCGCATTACTGCAATGCCGTCAAACCGGCAAAGTGTTCCGTTTGTATAACGTGCATTTGGATCATATCAGCCATCCGGCGCGTATTCAAGGGATTCGGTGTTTGTTAACGTATGCGGCAGAACGGCACAAAGAACTGCCGACTCCGTTTTTCATGTTGGGTGATTTTAACGCAGAGCCGGATAGCGAAACCATTCGGTTCAGCGATCATTACGAAGAAATGCCGATATACGATATGGTGCGCGAGTGCGGGTTTGATATGACTTATCACGGGTACCGCTTGGCGGATCCGTTGTATATCGATTACATTTACGCCGATAAACAAACGGCTGCCGCGGAGCACACGGCGGGGCATTGGGATGATGAAAAGGACGGCGTGTTCTTATCGGATCATTATCCGTTATATGTGCGCGTGGATAAAAGTTTCTTAGGTGTGGAGGATTAACGAGAATGACACCGATACAAACAACCGAGCGATTACTGTGTGAGATTCGCGAGGTAATGCGGCAAAATGACGAGCAAACACGGTTACCGCAGAATGCTTTTTATTTACAAAACGATCGCGTGGTATGCGGTGATCGCTCGTTGGGCGAATCCCGTTACCCGTATGATGCCGATGGTCTGGTCGTATGGGCACGGTCCAGCGGTGTTATCGAAGCATGCGAATCAACGTTTCACATCTTCCGCCCGTTATACTACGCGGAGGATGCGTCCGTTTCGTTCGTGGCGGGTTTGCCGCTTGAGGACGGTACGTGTGACGTGGTTTCGGTACTGGGCGGGGGTCGTCAACTGCGTGAGTCGGTTGAACGATACGTGGTGTACGGTACGGATTGTGCGTATTACATTACAGACTGCGATCCGCTTTTGCTTTCCGTCCGTTTGCACGTGGATTCAGAGAAACATATCCACTTGACTTTCAGTGCCAAAAACAAGACGGAACAAACACAGCGGTTTTATTTAGCATCCGTGATCGAGGCGATTCTCCGTTTTCGGCAAAGCGAAGGCTTTTGGGAAAAAATGAGTAAATTCGGTTACGAGAAAGACGGCTCATTCCTGTTGCGTTCCAATACGGATTGCTTGGTTATTAACCGTGCAAACGAAGGTGTTGCACCGATTTCTCACACGCGTACTACCGGTAAACACGATGTGTTGGGCAGCGGTCGGTTGTTATCCGATGCCGAGGCACTGCGTGACGGTGCGTTTGTGCGCGTGCGCAAAGCCACCAATTCCACCGACGTACCCGTTGCTGCAGAGATGTTGTGGTATGAGTTGCCGGCGGGGGATAGTGTGCGATTGGAATACGAGTTGTCGTATTATCATGATATGGAACAGGCACAGGCAGAATGCGGTGCGTGCGTGGATATGGCGGCGATCGACCGTGCTTTGCAGGAAAAAGCGGAGCAGGACTGTAAGTGCTTTGACCGTTTAAAAGTACAGTTTTCCGATTGGCATGACGGTGTTGCGGGCAATGTTGCCGCCCGTTTTATGCGCAATGTTCAAAAACAAGTGGATTTTTGTGCGTTGGGCAAAAACTATGCCGGCAACCTGATCGGCATGCGTGACGTCATGCAACAGCTCGAGCAAAGCTTGATCTGGAATCCGCAGAAAAGCCGTGAAAAAATGGTGACTGCGTTACAATATATCCTGGAAGAAGGACGTCCGCCGCGCCAGTTCTCGTTGCCGGTGGGCGGTGCTATGCCGGAAATGGACCTGCGTATGTTTATCGATCAAGGCGCATGGATTCTTTCCACGTTGTATGCGTATCTGGCCTATACCGACGATTATTCCATTTTACAAGAACCGTGCAGTTACTATGTAGTCAACGAACAGAATACCCGTGTGGTTCGCAAGAGCGATCGTGCGGATACAGTGCTTGAACATGTGCTACACATTATGTCGTATTTGATTTCCAATATCGATCCGGATACCGGATGTCTGCGGATTTTGTTCGGCGATTGGAACGATTCTGTGGATAAATTGGGAAAAACGTCCAAGGCGGGGCAGAAATACGGTAACGGTGTTTCGGTGATGGCATCTCTTCAACTGTACCGGAACTGTAAAGAAGTGTGTGAAATTCTCCGCCGTGTTGGCGGCTACGAAGACCGTATCAGCCGTTATAACACTGTTCGCAAGCAGTTAGAAGAAGGCTTGCAACAATATGCGGTGCAGAGAAGCGGCGATGCACGCCGTATTCTGCACGGTTGGGGCGATGACCGCGGATATTTTGTCGGCTCTTTCTGCGATCCGGACGGTGAGGATCGTATCAGCGCAACCGCCCAATCTTTTTGGACGATCTGCGGAATGCTTGAAAAAGATCCGAGCTTAAAAGACGATATTATGCAGGCATTCCGTCGATTGGACGGCCCGTATGGTTTGCTGACGTTCGACAAGCCGTTTCCGCGTGATGTGGCGGATGTGGTGGGGCGCATTGCCAATATTGTACCCGGCACGTATGAAAATGCCGGTACGTATGTTCATTCCGCGATGTTTGCCTGCATGGCGATGTTCATGATGGGTGAAAGCGATTATGCCTGGAACGAGATTCGCCGCGCGATGGTGGTTACGCATGATAATTGTTCCATGACACCGTTTGTCATGCCCAATTCCTATTGTTACAACCCGGAATACGGGATTGATGGCGAGTCCATGGGCGATTGGTATACCGGTAGCGGCACTGTGCTGCTCAAAGCCGTTATTAAATACGGATTTGGTGTCGCACCGGATCTGAACGGTGTGCGGATCCAGACCGCGCGCACCATGCCGTGTGATACAGCCACGCTTTGTGTGACGGTAAAAGGTCATCCCATTGAACTGCACTATGCGAAAGCGGCAAGCGGGGATACGCGCACGTATTACGTGGATG
>JAFSIB010000009.1 GCA_017440005.1 Clostridia bacterium | reverse complement strand
CTGGAACTCGCCACGCTCGGTGCGCAGGTACTCAATAACCGCTCTGTCGAAATGGCTAAAAAATACAACATCGAACTGGAAGTGCGTTCGAGCGTGTCCAATGCTCCCGGCACCAAGGTCAAGGAGGTCACCAAAATGGAAAAAATGTTAATTAAGAGTGTTGCCAAAGATACCGACGTTGCCCGTGTAATGGTCGTCGGCATCCCGGATGAACCCGGCGTTGCGTTCAAGATCTTCTCGCGCGTTGCGCAGGCACATGTTAACGTGGATATCATTCTGCAATCGGTCGGCCGTGACGGCACCAAGGACATCACCTTCACCGTTCCGGCGGGCGAGGGCGAAAAGACAGTGGAAGCCCTGCGTGAATACTGTGACCACCTGCATGCCAAGAGCCTGTCCTACGATACGGAAATCGCCAAAGTATCCATTGTCGGCGCGGGTATGGAAACGCACGAAGGCGTTGCTTCCCGTATGTTCGGTGCTTTGTCGGAAGCCAACATCAACATTCAGACCATCTCCACCAGTGAGATCAAAATTTCGGTCCTCATTGACAGTGCCGATGCCGATCGCGCCGTTGCCGCCGTGCACCACGCGTTCTTCGACGAAGATTAAAAACGTAAAAAAGCCGCCTCGGCGGCTTTTTTCTTTAGGAGGTGAACCGCTTGCTCGGCATCTATCTGCACGTTCCGTTTTGTGCATCCAAATGTCCGTACTGTGATTTTTATTCGCTCGTCGGCACCACCGATGAGGACAAGGACCGCTATACTGCGGCACTCATCGATCGTCTTACCGCGTGGGCGACAACCTTGCAGGACACTGCCGATACACTGTATCTCGGCGGCGGCACCCCCTCGCTCCTCGGCGCTCACCGTTTAGCGGCGGTCATCACCGCCGCGCGGCGTGCGTTTGCCATCCCCGATACCGCGGAGATCACCCTGGAAGCCAACCCCGGTGATGACTTAACCGACGTGTTTGCGGCGTTCACCGCAGTCGGCGGTAACCGTCTATCGCTGGGGGTGCAAGCCGTAAAGGACGCGCATCTGCGCACGCTCGGCAGACGGCACACGGTCGCACAAGTCGACCATACCGTCCGTCTTGCCCAACAAAACGGTATACACAATCTTTCCCTCGATCTCATGCTCGGCACGTCCGCACAAACCGAAGAGGACGTGCGCACCGCCGCCCGGCGGTTTGCCGAATGGGGCGCCACCCACGCATCCGCATATCTGCTCAAGATCGAACCCGGCACCCCGTACGCCATGAACCCTCCCGCTTTGCCGGATGACGACACAGCGGCGTCGTTGTACCTTGCTGCCGTGGATGCCTTTGCGGCAAACGGCTTTGCACAATATGAAATTTCCAACTTTGCCAAACCCGGTTTTGAAAGCCGCCACAACCTCAAATACTGGTTGTCCGATCCGTATCTCGGCATCGGTCCCGCGGCACACTCGTTTCTCAATGGCAAACGGTTTTGTTATCCCCGCTCGGTCACCGATTTTGTAAACGGCATCACCCCACTCGCTGAAAATCCAAACGGCACCTTGTTCCCCGAACACTCGCCCGCGGAATTCGCCATGTTGCGCTTGCGCCTTACACAGGGACTTACCGAAACCGATTTTAAAGAGCATTTCGGCACACCCATCCCCAAAGAGTGGCGGCAAAACGCCGCCGCATTGCCGTCGCATCTCGTCACAACTGACGAACACGGCATCCGCCTTTCCCCCGAAGGGTTTTTGGTATCGGATGCCATTCTGGCACGTATTTTATAAGCAAAAAACGTTGGTGGTGAAGCACTATGACTGTTACATTGTTTTTGAGCGCACTCGCAAAATTTTTATTGGGTGTTGTGTTGGTTGGACTGTTGATATTCTTGCCGGCAGGCACGTTTTCGTATATGAACGGTTGGTTGTTGATGGGTATTCTGTTCGTGCCGATGTTTTTTGCAGGCATTGTCATGCTGTTCAAAAATCCCGATCTGTTGAAAAGCCGCCTGCAAGCCAAGGAAAGCAGTCGCGAACAAAGTATGGTTGTCAAATTAAGCGGTCTTATGTTTTTGGCAGGCTTTGTCCTGGCAGGGCTCAGCATCCGTTTTCATTGGTACGTCTTACCGATCGGGGTTACCATCGGCGCAACCATTGCTTTTCTGATTGCTTACCTCCTCTATGCCGAGGTACTCCGTGAAAACACGTATCTCAGCCGCACAATTGAAGTACAAAACAATCAAAAGGTGATCGACACAGGGTTATACGGCATTGTCCGCCACCCCATGTACAGCGCGACCCTGCTTTTGTTTTTGTCCATGCCGCTTGTGTTGGGGTCGGTATATGCGTTTGTGGTTTTCCTCGCCTATCCGTTTATCATAGCCAAACGCATTCGGCATGAAGAAGCCTTTCTGGAAGAACACCTCGATGGTTACCGTGCCTATCAGCAAAAAGTCAAGTACCGCTTGCTCCCGTTCATTTGGTAAATAGGACATAAAAAAGCTGTGTAGAAAATTCTACACAGCCTTTTTTTCAGTATCTTACCGTCCCTCGGGCAACATCCGATAGGTGTTCATGCGCTGAGCCAGCATGCAACGCTGGAAGCACTCTGCCGCTTCCGTGCCGCATTGTTTGCCGCGCGCAATGTTGGCGGCACGGTGTGCTCCAAACGCATCGGTACCGGTGTGCGAAGCCAGCCAGCCGTATTGGCTCTCGTGGCATTTGAGCGCTTGTTCCTTGAGTTCCAACGTATCGCTGATATCCACAAATTCCGTGGGATGGAACGTGCTGATTCCTTCCGGCTCCATGTAAAAGATCGCGGCAACCGTTTCATGACACGGATATGCCGTTTTGTAGTTCGGAATGGTCGCCATAAAACTCGCGTTGAACGCCAGCTTTGAAGTCTCAATGTGATCACGCATATAATCGTCCGGATGTTGCGTGAAGATCAGGTCGGGCTTTGTCTGACGAATAACGTCGATCAGTTTGTCGGTCACGACCGGATCGTTGGAATTGACCGTCAGATCGTCCACACCGAGGTTAAAATACTGTTTCGCACCCAGCACTTTCGCCGCTTTTTCCGCTTCTTTCACACGGATCGCCGCGATCTCTTCAGGCGCCAACGTCATGGAACCGCCGCTGCCGTTCGTAACACCGCAAACATACACTTCATCGCCGCGTGCCACGCAACGCGCCAACGTACCGAAACAACCGAACTCTGCATCGTCCGGATGACAACCAATTGCCAAAATTCGCATGATACATTCCTCACTTTGTTACCAATTTCTTAATTTTAATCATACTCCCATCTTTTGCCAAAGTCAATATTGACTTTGGACACTTTTGCGTTTAGAATATGGATATACCGTTTTTAAAAAAAGGAGTGTCAACATCATGTCAAAATATGCCGGTACACAAACCGAAAAAAACCTGGAAGCCGCTTTTGCCGGTGAATCCCAGGCACGCAACAAGTACACCTACTTTGCCTCGGTCGCCAAAAAAGAAGGCTATGAGCAGATCGCTTCGCTGTTTTTGAAAACTGCGGACAACGAAAAAGAGCACGCCAAGTTGTGGTTCAAAGAACTGCAGGGCATCGGTGACACCGCCGAAAACCTCGGTGCCGCCGCCGACGGTGAGAATTACGAATGGACCGATATGTACGAAGGCTTTGCCAAAACCGCGGACGAAGAAGGGTTCCCGGAACTGGCACGCAAATTCCGTTTGGTCGCCGCTGTGGAAAAACATCATGAAGAACGCTACCGTGCGTTGCTCAAAAACGTTGAAACCGCCGCCGTGTTTGAAAAGAGCGCGGTCCGCGTGTGGGAATGCCGCAACTGCGGTCACATCGTGGTCGGCACCAAAGCCCCCGAACTGTGCCCCACCTGCGCCCACCCGAAAGCGTATTTCGAACTCCACGCAGAAAACTATTAAACCGCAAAAAGCCGCCGATTTTTCGGCGGCTTTTTTATTTTTGTTCAAATTGCCCTCACACCGGAGCGCAATGCGGAGAAGTTCGCCCCGATTATCATGAAAGAACCGGGACTGTGACCTTTTTTCGTGAAAATGCTTGACACGTTTCTAAAAGCATGATAGAATCGTTTCAACCGATAGAGGCGCATCGCATCAAGAGTACCTGCCGCCAACAAGTCCGCCAAGGATGGGGCAGAAAAAGGGGTGCGTTGCCGAAGTCGAAGGGTTGGCAACCTTCGGTCTGGCAACTGGATTTAACAGTGCAGTTGCTGTCGCAGCAATGCGGAGTGCTATCCGGCAAAGACGATACCCTGTTTTTGGTGTTTCCCGCAACAGGTAGATTTTGCAGGATAGTTGCTCATCTTCGGCAACTGTCTTTTTTATTTGTAAAGGAGTATGATCCATCATGAAAAACACCGTATTTACCGGCGCCGCAACCGCCATCGTCACCCCGTTCAAGGGTGAGGAGATCGATTATGAGCAGTTCGGCCGTCTGATCGAATGGCAGATCGCCGAAGGCATCAACGCCATTGTCGTGGCAGGCACCACGGGTGAGGGTTCCACGTTAACGGACGAAGAGCACAAGGCGGTTATCAAATACTGTGTGGAAAAGGTAAACGGTCGCGTCCCCGTCATTGCGGGCACCGGTTCCAACGACACCGCGTATGCCATCTCACTGACAAAATACGCGTGTGAAGTGGGCGCAGACGCCATGTTGCTCATCACCCCGTATTACAATAAAGCCACCCAAAAGGGCATGATCGAATCCTTCCGCCGTGTTGCGGATATTTCCACAAAACCCTGCATTCTGTACAACGTGCCCAGCCGTACCGGCTGCAACCTGTTGCCGGAATCGGTGGCAGAACTCAGCCGTCATGAAAACATCGTGGCAATCAAAGAAGCCTGCGGCAACATCTCGCAAATTGCCAAAGTAGCGGCACTGTGCGGTGATAAGATCGATATTTACTCGGGTAATGACGATCAGATCGTCCCGATCCTGTCACTCGGCGGCAAGGGCGTCATTTCGGTGCTGTCCAACGTTGCCCCCAAAGAAACCGTGGCCATCTGTGAAAAATTTGCGGCAGGCGATATCCAAGGCGCCGCCAAACTGCAACTTGAGTATTTGGAACTCATTGACGCGTTGTTCTGTGAAGTCAACCCGATTCCCGTCAAAGCCGCCACCGCGGCAATGGGATTTGGTGAGAACAGCCTGCGCCTGCCGTTAACGCCCATGGAACCCGCGCACGAAGCAAACCTGCTTTCACTCATGCGCCGTCACGGCATTATCAAATAAAAGGGGAACGAGCCTATGAACATTGCCATCTACGGATACGGCAACCTCGGACGCGGTGTGGAATGCGCCGTGCAACAAAACGCCGATATGTCACTTGTCGGCATCTTCACCCGCCGCGATCCGGCGAGTGTCAAAACGTTATACAATACGCCCGTCTATCCCGCCGCAGAGATTGACACGTTTGCCGATCGGATCGATGTACTGATCCTGTGCGGCGGCAGTGCGACCGACCTGCCGGAAATGACACCGGCGCTCAGCCGTCGGTTTAACGTGGTGGACAGTTACGATACCCATGCCACCATTCCCGCCCATTTTGAAAAGACGGACAAAGCCGCGCGCGAGGGCGGTCACATTGCGCTTATCTCGTGCGGTTGGGATCCCGGTATGTTCTCGCTCAACCGTCTGTATGCCGGCGTGTTGTTGCCGGACGGCAAGGATTACACGTTCTGGGGCCGCGGTGTCAGCCAAGGCCATTCGGATGCGATCCGTCGGATCGACGGCGTACTGGATGCCCGTCAATACACCGTACCCGTTGCGGAAAGTCTGGAAGCGGTGCGCAGCGGCAGTATGCCGGAACTCACCACCCGTGAGAAACATCGCCGCGAATGTTACGTGGTGGTTGCCGAGGGCGCTGATAAAGCGGCGATCGAACAACAAATCAAAACCATGCCCAACTATTTTGCGGATTACGATACCACCGTCACGTTTATTACGCAAGAAGAACTGGACCGTGACCACCGCGGTATCCCGCACGGCGGGTTTGTGATCCGCACGGGTAAAACGGGTGTGGATAACTGCCACACCCACACCATCGAATACCGTTTGCAGTTGGATTCCAATCCCGAATTCACCGCCAGCGTGTTAGTGGCGTATGCCCGCGCTGTCGATCGGTTATCCAAACGCGGTGTCACCGGTTGCAAGACTGTGTTTGATATCGCCCCTGCCGATCTTTCACCGCTTTCGGCGGAAGAATTGCGCGCCACTTTGTTATAAAAAGGAACACTCATCATGAATCGAGATCTGCTATGTGAAAACGTGTCGGTCAGCAAAGACGGGCAACACCTGTGCTTTGCCGGCATGGACACCACCGACCTTGCCCGTCAGTACGGCACCCCGCTGTATCTGATGGATGAAGACCGCATCCGTGCATGTTGCCGCGCCTACCTTACGGCGGTACACGATGCTTTCGGCGATTCCGCCCGCGTGATGTACGCCTCCAAGGCATCGTCTTTTAAACGTATGTATGAGATCATGCGCGAAGAAGGCATGGGTGTGGACGTGGTATCGGTCGGTGAACTGTACACCGCATTCAAAGCGGGATTCCCGCTCTCCAACGCCTATTTCCATTCCAACAACAAAACCGATGAAGACATCGCCTTTGCCATGGAACACGGTATCGGTTATTTTGTCGTGGATAACGAAGAAGAGTTGTACGCCGTGGAACGGGAAGCCGCCGCGCGCGGGATCACCCAGTCGGTGTTACTCCGCATCACCCCCGGTATCGACCCGCACACGTTTGAAGCGGTATCCACCGGTAAAGTGGATTCCAAATTCGGCTTTGCGATCGACACTGGTGCCGCCGAGGATATTCTCCAAAAAGCCATGGTGCAACCGCACTTGTCAGTAAAAGGTCTGCATTGTCACGTTGGTTCGCAGGTGTTTGATTCGGAAGTGTTCTTGCTCACCGCAGATGTCATGTTGCAGTTTATCGCGGATATGAAAGTCCGTCACGGCTTTGTCACGGAACTGTTTGATATCGGCGGCGGTTTCGGTGTCCGTTATCTGCCAAGTGATCCCGTGCTGGATCTGCACGGTTGTATGGCGGAGATCGGCGCATTCATGAAACAAAAAGCCGCCGCACTCGGCATTGACCTGCCCGCCGTTGCCTTTGAACCGGGCCGCAGCATTGTGGCCGATGCCGGTATGACGTTGTACACCGTCGGCAACGTAAAATGTATTCCCGAATTCATCAATTACGTATCCATAGACGGCGGTATGACAGATAACGTACGGTACGCCCTGTACGGCGCCCCGTATACGTTGTTCCAGGCAAACGCCATGAATAAACCGCATGATATGACCTGCACGGTTGTGGGGCGGTGCTGTGAAAGCGGTGACATCATTCAACCCGATGTCAAACTCCCTGCTACCATTGAACGCGGAGACCTGGTCGGTGTGCTCACCACGGGCGCGTATCACTATTCCATGGCATCCAATTACAACCGTCTCACCCGCCCCCCCATCGTTATGTTATCGGGCGGAGATTCGTATGTAGCGGTTCGCCGCGAGACCATTGACGACCTGATTGCTCTGTATCAAAAATAAAAAAAAAAACGGCGCTCAAGGATTCTCCTTTGAGCGCCGTTTTAGTTTTGTGTTAAGAAGTATAGTTGTCAAAATAGCCTTGTACCAGCACGACCGGTGTACCTTTGTCACCCGAACCGCTGGTCAGGTCACACAACGAACCGATCAGATCGGTCAATTGACGCGGGGTCGTGCCTTGCGCCGCCATGTTACCCACCAGACTGCTGCCGTCTTTTGCCTTAATGCTGTTGGAGATGGCTTCTTTGAGTTCTTCACCCGACAGATCTTTAAAATCGTTATCCGCCAGATATTTGAGTTTCAACTCATTCGGCGTACCGATCAAACCGTCCGTGAACGCGGGTGAAACGATCGGGTCTGCAAGTTCCCAGATCTTACCCTGCGGATCCTTGAACGCGCCGTCACCGTATACCATCACTTCCACGTGCTTGCCGGTGGCTTTAAGAATGCGATTTTGCACGTCCAGCACCAGTTCGCGGCAATCCCGCGGGAACAGTTTCACTTTATCTTCCGTCGATTTGTTGGAACCAAGCAGTCCGTATTTCTCGTTGCAACCGCTGCCGTTCACGGGTGCTGTCAGAATATCATCCAGACCGCACACCACTTTGGCACCTGCCGCTTTCAAAATACGCTTGGTACGTGCACGGGTGTGGATGTCACACGTCAAAACACAATCCGTGTAATCCAGGATCGCCTTTGCCTGGTTGGCGAACACGATTTCTACCTCAGCGCCGCACTCACGTACGAGATCGCCGTAATACTGCACGTAATCCACACCGGTGAATTCGTGCTTGTTCACGCCGAACAATTCCCGATATTTTGCAAGTGAGAGCACGTCCGAATACGGATTCACGCCCGCTTCATCGATCTTATCCAAGCTGATCAGTTCGTTACCCACTTCATCCGACGGATAACTGAGCATCAGCACCACTTTTTTACATCCCTTGGCGATACCGCGCAAGCAGATCGCAAAACGGTTACGGGATAGAATCGGGAAAATGACACCCACGGTCTCACCGCCCAATTTTTGGCGTACGTCCGTTGCAATGGCATCCACCGACGCATAGTTACCTTGCGCACGTGCAACAATGGATTCGGTCACGGAAATGACATCCCGATCGCGCAGAGCAAAGCCCTCCGCCTCGGCAGCCTCTAACACACTGTCCGCTACGATTGCCGCCAGGTCATCGCCCTCACGGATGATGGGACAACGAATACCCCGCGATACCGTACCGACTCTTCTTTCCTTTTCCATACGAAAGCCTCTTCCCGTTATAAATTTCATAACCGTTATTTACTATACTCTATTTTGCACGAAAATGCAAGAAAAACTACATCCATCCTGCAAATTTTTTACTGTTGGCCATATCAACAAAAAAGACCGCGGCGAGCGAATGCTCACCGCGGTCTTTTTCCTTCATTACCAAATGCCGGGGAAATATCCCGATCCGGGAGGTGTAGGCGGTTCCGGTTCGGGAGTCGGTTTCGGTCCCAGTTCCACGTCCCAATCGTTGAGGTACTGCAATAAGAGTCCCACGTCTTTATTGTTGATCTTACCGTCATCGTTGACGTCGCAGGCAGCTTCTGCTACCTCCACGTCCCAGTTATTAAGGTACTGTAACAACACTTCCAGATCGGCGTTATCGATCGTACCGTCGGCGTTTACGTCACCCGGCATTGCCGTGATGCTCACCACACCGTCAACCGTTGCAAACAAAAGCGTACTGTTTGCTTGATTGTACACGTCCTTTTGGTCACAAGTGATGGCGATCGGTGTATCACCCATCGGAGCTGTATCGGCCGCTTTAAACGTGAGCAACGCAATAATACCGTCGGTCGTGTTATTGGCATTTCCCGCACCCGTCCACGAAACGTGGATCTGACCGTTGTTCTGCTTCACCGACTTGAGTTCGCCGTTTGTGAAATCCTTCTTTGTAAGCGAAACGAATTCCAAGCGACTGCTGTCAAACGTTACATCGGCGCCAAACGATACCATACCGGGGTTGTTCGCAACCGTAATCGGCACCGTAAAAGTTTTTCCCGCGTGGGCCGTGACGTTCCCCAATGTAAAGGTGGCAACGTCATCGTTGGACTTACGCACAAAAATGGCTTTCAGTTTGAATTTGTTACTCGCCGTCGTGGTGGCGGGTGCTTTGATGGTGATGGTATGTTCTCGGCTTTCCAGACCGCTCACAAGCGGCAGCGGCAAATGATAATAACCGGTAATATTCTGTGATTGCCAAGCACCGCCGTCCACTGCATACTCCAATGTCATGTTGGTGCCGTCAATAAACAAACTGATGCCGGTGCCTTTAAACGTATACGTCAGTTCCGAACCGGCAACTGCCGTTGCAACCACCGGGTATGTACCGCCCGAAACCACTTGCCAATCGTTCGGCAACGGGATGGTGTTGGATTTTACATACTGCGTGTTCATCACCAGTTCCGCCGCTTTTTGTGACGGGATGGTGTGCGCCGTTACTTCCGTTTGAGAACCGGCTTTTGCCGCCTCAAACGTCTGAGCCAGGCACCCGTTAATGATCTCACCGTATTTTTGGTTGCCGAGTGCATTCGCGTGGACACCGTCGCTGAAATACATGTTCCACGCTTCACCTGAGCCAACGGTCAGCCCGCAGTCTGTGCGGAGTTTCCACCCCATATTGATGGACGGGATCCCGTAATACTGCGCCACTTCATCCTGTGCCGCCACATGTTCATACAGCGGCACGTTCAGATCACGACCGCTGTCTGTGGTGTATAATGCCACCACGTCGCAAGTGGGATCCGCACGGTACAATTTGCGCAAAATGGATTCATAATTTGCTTTTACCTCTTCGATGGTATAGCGTGTGCTGGCATACCGATCGTTGATACCGTATTCCAAAAACACCAGATCCGCATCCTGCGCAATCACAAAATCATCCACCGCATACACACCGTATGCCGAGCAGGCACTTGGGTACGCTGCATTGATCTCGGTAATAGTCGCATCCGGGAACTGCTCTTGCAACCAACCTTTTACAACCAGACGGAACGATTCGGATATATCGCTGCACCCGATGCCGTACGTGACAGAACCGCCCATAAACGCCACGGTAAGTTCTTTCTCGTTTTGCAGTTTCAAGTACGTGTTTGCCAAACCGTCACGCATTTGAAAAAATTCATAGTCCTCTGCAGCCGCGTTAGCATGCAGGGGCAGAATCCCCATCGACAGCACGCACACGGTCAGCGCCACCGGAGCCACCAGTGCTAATATCTTTTTAAACATATTCATCGCCCTCTTTGTGCAAAATTCGGACAGTACTTTTCCGCACATCGTCATTTGTGCCTAAGTTAATTATATTGTAAAAGCTCTGCAATGTCTTTACCATTCGTTAATATTTTCTTTCACATTTTATTGTATGATTTTCATCCTGTAACTTCCTTCGCGGTGCGATACCATCCTCCGTTTCTGTTGTTGCAGCCGTACCGCATACCGCAAAAACCTTGGTTTACGTGGCTATTCAAAGAAAAAATCGCGATATTCGCAAAAAAAAGTATTGATTTTCATAAAAGTTCGTGTTATGATGAACCATGCGTGATTTAGAGTAAATCTTTTTTGAGGAGGTGTGACCATGCCCAACATTAAATCCGCCAAAAAGCGCGTGAAGGTAATTGCTGCCAAAACCGCTCGTAACAAAGCCACCCGTTCCGAACTGAAAACGGATATCAAAAAGGCGAACGCCGCGATCGAGACCGGCGCTGAAGATAAGGAACTCCTTGTCAAAGCCGCTGTCAAGAAAATTGACCAGGCCGCTGCCAAGGGACTCCTGCACAAGAACACTGCTGCACGGAGAAAGTCCGCCCTCGCCAAAAAAGTTAACGGTTAAGTTCGTTACAACCAATCCCCGCAAACCTTTTGGTTTGCGGGGATTTTTGTTGGCTTAACCAATAAAGTTTACCGAAAAGTACGGCGAAAACCATTGCGGGATCTTTTCAACTGTGATATACTGTATGCCGTATTTAAACGAAATGTAGGGATCCATGTGAACAACAATCAGTACGCCTGTGGCGCACCTCACAATCGAATTGCTCTGAAAGCAGGCTTTCGCGACGGTATTCCCATCGGTCTTGGGTATCTCGCCGTTTCCTTTTCGCTCGGCATCGCCGTGCGTGATGCGGGACTCACCTGGTTTCAAGGTCTGATGGCAAGTTGGCTTTGCACAACGTCTACCGGCGAATATGCCGCTTTTTCACTCATCGCGGCGGGTACCACCCTGCTGGAGATCGCGTTTGTCACGCTCATCATCAACGCGCGGTACATGCTCATGAGTTGTGCCATGAGTCAACGGATCGACCCCGACATGCCGTTCTGGCACCGGTTTGTGATCGCGTTCCATTTAACGGATGAACTGTTTGGCATTGCGATCGCGCGGCGCGGCAAACTCAATCCGTATTATTCGTACGGTGCATTCCTCACCGCCGTGCCCGGTTGGGCAATCGGTACCGCGCTCGGCACCGTGGTGGGCAGTATTCTGCCGCCCGCTCTCACCAGCGCGCTCAGTGTCGCGTTGTACGGTATGTTTATCGCGATCGTAATTCCGCCGGCGCGGAAAAACAAGATCGTTGCCGGCTTGATCCTGGTTTGTTTTGCCGCAAGTTATGTTTCCGGCATTGTGCCGCTCCTCAACCAACTGTCTGAGGGTATGCGCATCATCCTGCTCACCGTGGTTCTCTCCTCGGCAGCAGCACTGCTGTTCCCTTGCAAAGAGGAAGAGGAGGTGCCTGCGGAATGATGACTTGGGCTTATATTGCCGTTATGGCACTCGCCACGTATGCGATCCGCGTTCTGCCGCTCACGCTTATTAAGCGCCCCATCCGCAATCGCTTCATCCGCTCGTTTTTGTATTACGTACCCTACGTCACGTTGGCGATCATGACCTTTCCCGCCATCGTGCAGGCAACCGAGCAACCGCTCGCGGGTATTCTCGCCCTCATCGGCGATATCTTAATCGCCTGGTTTGGCGGCAGTCTGTTTGTGGTGGCGGTATCCTGCTGCGGCATCGTCTTTTTGGCGGAATTACTGATGAAATTTGTTTAAGGTAAGGAGAATTCTCATGGTCAAACACGTGATTTTATGGAAACTCAAGGACATGCCTGCCGATGAAACCGCTGCGGCGATCGTCGGCATCAAAGAAAATCTGGAAGGCCTTGCCGGCAAGATCCCCGGTCTTTTGGAGATCAAGGTGTACACCGATAAACTGCCCTCATCTAACGCAGACCTCATGCTGGACTCCACCTTTGAAAGCGCAGAGGCACTCAAAGGTTACGCTGTCCATCCCGCCCACGTTGCGGTGGCAGATACGTACGTCCGTCCCTATACCGCCTCCCGTTCCTGCCTTGATTTTAATATATAACCAAAACAACCGCCGATCATCCGATCGACGGTTGTTTCTTTTCTCCGACATTCCGTATACACGTCAGATGCCCTTTTCGTTTGGCATACTCAACAAGCGCCTGCGCATTGCTGACTGAGTGGGTCACATAGACGAGCAAACATTGGCACGAATCAATCGCCTTTCGATTGGCGCGTATAATCGCGGCACGCGGCGGTACGTACTCTGACTCAAACGGATACCACGTGTCATCCGCTTCGGGCATGGGTTCGAACTTTCTTTTTGCCGGATGAAACGGCAGTAATATTATCAAGCGAATCATCGGGTATTTGCTTTTTATCTTTCCTACCGCTTTGCAAACCAAACGGTCAAAATTCCCATAGTGACCCACAACGAACTCCGTAACGCCCTGCCGCACCACCATATCTTCAACAACCTGTTCCAAAAATGGCAACACACTCTCCGGCGTTTCCCGATGCCCCACACAAAAACAACGACTCACACCCAACACCTCATTTTTGGTAATACCAAATTTATTTCATTATATTTGGCATTACCAAAAATAGCAACATTTTTTCATCCTATACTGTGGGTGTGGAGGTGAGCAGGTTGAACACACGAAGATTACCGCTTGGTGACCGAAATTTAATCGGTGCACGTGTTACCAAGGCAAGAAAAATGCGTAAAATGAAGCAGGTCGATCTGCTCGCAAAACTGCAAGTTGCCGGTATTGATATTACCACCCCTGCCCTCTCACTGTTAGAAGGGCAACGGCGCCCCGTTTCCGATATTGAATTGAAAGCATTGTCTGAAATTTTAGAAGTGTCTGTTGACTGGTTACTTGGGAATGATATATAACTTTAACCCCCCGCCGATTAGAGATCGGCGGGGGCTTTTTGATGCGATCCCCTATACGTCTATCATGCGAAAATATCCTCTTGCGTCATGTTGCACAATATGATATAGTGATTGTGTATGTATATTATTATATTATATATATTACACGCGTATCAACAGCGCCGCCCATTTTAGACAGAAAGAGGATGATTTCGCATGAAAACACGCCTTCTCGGCAAACGGATCCTGGCATGTTTGCTGGTATGTATCCTGTTGTTCACCATGTTGCCTGCCACCGTGTTGGTGGGTGCAACCGACACGGACGACACGGTTGCCGACAACACTGTAACCGGTGACGGAAATACCGAAGAGGAAATTCCGGATGATCCGACCATCGGTGACGGCACGGAAGAAGAACCAAACGATACACCGACCGAAGATACAGAGGTCGATCTATCGGGTGCGATCTCTGTTGCCACAGCGGATGAACTCGAAAAAGCGCTGGCGGATGGTGTTTTTGCCATTCGTCTTGTTGCTGATTTTGAGTTGGACCGCACCTTCTACATTACGCAGGACACGTATATCTTCAGTGAAGAAGCGGTGATCCTGACTCGTTCTGCCACGTTTGGCGGCGACCTGTTTGTGGTGGGTGAGTTTGCGGACGGAACCGTTTGCGAAACGGCGGCTGTGCTCTCGCTCGGACATCCCGAATCAACCACTCCCGATCTGTTGACCATCAACGGCAACAGCGAGAATATGGCTGTGGATGTTACGGGCTCGGTGCTGTACGTGATAACCGGGTCCGGCGCCGATCTGTACAGCAACCTGACTGTCACCAACGCTTATAAAAACAGCAACGAAAAAACACTGACTGCGGGGACGGCGGTATCGTATCCGCCGCG
>JAFSIB010000072.1 GCA_017440005.1 Clostridia bacterium | reverse complement strand
GATCTCCCCCGGCCGTTTCGATCAGTATATGTATCCTTATTTTAAAGCAGACCTGGATAAAGGTGTTATCACCCGTGAGCAGGCGCAGGAATACGTGGACTGTATCTGGGTCAAATTAAACGACCTCGGCAAAGTTCGTGACTTAGCATCTGCTGAAGGCTTTGCCGGTTACAGTATGTTCCAGAACCTCTGCGCAGGCGGTCAGGATAAAGACGGCAAAGATGCCACCAACGACATGTCGTACATGTGCATCAACGCCACGTTACACGTTCTGTTACCGCAGCCGTCGTTCTCGGTGCGTGTCTGGAACGGCACCCCGCACGAATTCATGATCCGCGCCGCCGAGATCACCCGCACCGGCATCGGTCTTCCCGCGTATTACAACGACGAAGTGATCGTACCGGCACTGCAAAACCGCGGTCTTACGTTGCAGGATGCACGCGATTACAACATCATCGGTTGTGTGGAACCGCAAAAATCCGGCAAGACCGACGGTTGGCATGACGCCGCATTCTTCAACATGTGCCGTCCGCTGGAACTCACGTTCTCCAACGGTTTGGACAACGGCGTGCAGGTCGGCCCGCAAACCGGCGATATCGCTTCCATGAAATCGTTCGATGAATTCTACAACGCATACAAACAACAGATGCAGTATTTCATTGAACTGATGGTCAATGCCGACAACGCCATCGACCAGGCTCACATGGAACGTTGCCCGCTCCCGTTCTTGTCCTCGATGCTGGAAGATTGCATCGGGCGCGGCAAGAGCGCGCAGGAAGGCGGTTGCGTGTACAACTTCACCGGTCCGCAAGGATTTGGTATCGCCAACGTAACCGATGCACTGATCGCCGTACGCGATCTGGTGTTTAACGAAAAATATCTCTCGCTTACCGAGTTCCGCGA
This sequence comes from Clostridia bacterium, assembly GCA_017440005.1. Lineage (GTDB taxonomy): Bacteria > Bacillota > Clostridia > Oscillospirales > Acutalibacteraceae > RGIG3009. The sequence goes on along the minus strand of JAFSIB010000072.1, from coordinate 6,306 downwards.
AGCACTGGATAACAACTACGGTAAGGATATGGATGCAAAGCAAGCCGAGAAACTGACCAAGCAAGTGGTCAAGAGTATGATCGAAAGCGGACGTACCTTAACGCCCGATGATATCAAGGCAATCTACCTCACCGTGTCGCAGAACCCCTGCACCGATGAACAGAAAGCCAAATACCAGCAGTTGCTCGACCGTATTCAGACGCTGCCGAAGTTCGGTAACGACGACCGCGTGACAGACGATTTCGCCCGCGACGTTGCTTACACGTACACCCGCCCCGTTGAGCAGTATCGCAACCCGCGCGGCGGCGTGTATCAAGCCGGTCTGTATCCGGTTTCCGCCAACGTACCGCTCGGCGCACAAACCGGCGCCACCCCCGACGGACGTTTGGCATACACTCCGGTGGCGGACGGTGTTTCTCCGGCGGCAGGCCGCGATGTCAACGGCCCCACGGCAGCGGCAAACTCGGTTGCCCGTTTGGATCACTTCATTGCTTCCAACGGCACGTTGTTCAACATGAAATTCCATCCCAGTGCACTGGCGGGCCGCAGCGGTCTGGAAAGTTTTGTGGCACTGGTACGCGGTTACTTTGATCAGAAAGGCAGCCACGTGCAGTTTAACGTCGTCAGCCGTGAAACGTTACGGGATGCGCAAAAGCATCCGGAAAATTATCGCTCACTGGTTGTGCGTGTTGCCGGTTACAGTGCCTTGTTCACCACGTTGTCCCGTTCGTTGCAGGATGACATTATCAATCGTACCGAGCAAGGAGGTTTTTAATGGATACCTCGTTGTTATCGGTAACCGGTAGGATCTTCGATATTCAACGATTTTCCACGCACGACGGCTCGGGTATCCGCACACTGGTATTCCTCAAAGGGTGTTACCTGCGATGCCGCTGGTGTTGCAACCCGGAATCCCAGTTGTATGACATTCAGACGATGAAGGTCGGCGATACGGTGAAAACCATCGGTCGCGACGTCACCGTCGGAGACGTACTCAAAGAGGTGTTGCGCGACCGCCTGTACTACCGCCGTTCCGGCGGCGGCGTCACGCTCTCAGGCGGCGAATCGCTGGCACAACCCGATTTTGCAGTGGCGCTTCTGACCGTGTGTCAGGAAAACGGTGTGCACACCGCAATCGAAACCACCGGATTTGCCCCGCCCGAAGTCGTGGAACGGTTCTTACCGGTTTTGGACTGTGTGTTGATGGACATCAAACACATGGACAGTCAAAAACACCAAGAATTTACCTCGCAACCCAATGAACGTATCCTTCAAAACGCGCGACTGATCGCCGAGAAAGCCAAGCGGTTGATCGTCCGCGTACCGGTCATCCCCACGTTCAACGACACGGAAGCCGAGATCGGCGCGATTGCTTCGTTCACCGCTTCCCTGCCGAACGTGACCGAGATCCACCTGCTCCCTTATCACCGTATGGGAAAAGATAAGTACATCGGACTGGATCGGGAATACACGATGGATCACATTCTTCCGCCAACACCGGAACACATGGAATTGCTCCGTCGGAAAGCAGAATCGTATGGCTTAAAAGCACTGATAGGAGGTTGATCCCCATGAATCTTGACGTGCTGAATCAAAACGAAACCAAGACCCGCATCATACAGGAACTGGTCCCCGGTAAACAGATCACGTTAGCGCACATCATTGCGCATCCGGAAGACATCCTGTACCGCAAACTCGGTTTGGATCCCGCTGTGGATCATGCCGGCGCGATCGGTATTCTGACCTTGAGTCCCAGCGAAACGGCGATCATCGCCGGTGATATCGCGCTCAAGTCCTCCGGCGTGGAGCTCGGTTTTGTGGATCGCTTCAGCGGCACCGTGATCGTGACCGGTACGGTATCACAAGTTGAAGCCGCTCTCACCGCGATCCGCGAATACGCGATCGAAAAACTCGGTTTCTCCGTCTGTGAGTTGACACGGACATGAAACAGAAACTGATTTTGATGGGACGAAGCGGAAGCGGTAAGACCACGTTGACACAAGCATTGCGCGGTCAGACCGTTGAGTATGCCAAAACCCAATCCATCGCATACGACGACTTCCTCATCGATACCCCCGGTGAATACATGGAAAATCACGAGTTGGGCGCCGCCCTTTGCTTGTATGCATACGAAGCGGACGTGGTCGGACTTCTGATCGCCGCCAACGAAGACTTTTCCCTCTTCCCTCCCTGCATCACCTGCCTCGTCAACCGCGAGGTGATCGGCATCGTCACCAAGATCGACAAAGCCGATCCTGCGCGAGCCGAAAACTGGCTTCGCCTTTCCGGATGTGAAACCGTTTTTCACATCAACTCTCTCACCGGTGAAGGCATTCCGGAACTGCTCGCGCATTTAGAAACCAACAAAAACAACATTTAAAACAACAAAAACAAAGAAAAACAAAATTTTGTTGTTGACTTTCTGTTGTTTTGGTGATATTATGTACACACAGAAGTGGCGAAACAAAGAAAAATCCACATGAAAAGGAGAAATCAATATGGCAATGGTAAACGAGTATGAAATCAAAAAGCAGATCTGTGCGATCGGTAAGCGCATCTACGATCGCGGCATGGTCGCGGCAAACGACGGTAACATCTCCGTCAAACTGAACGACAATGAGTTTTTGTGCACCCCCACGGGTGTCAGTAAGGGCTTCATGACCCCTGAGTACATCTGCAAAGTTGACAAAGACGGTAAGGTTCTGCAGGCAAACGCCGGCTTCAAACCCTCTTCCGAAATCAAAATGCACATGCGTGTGTACAAAGAGCGTCCCGACGTGAACGCCGTTGTGCCTGCTCACCCGATGTATGCAACCGGTTTTGCGATCGCGGGTATTCCGCTGACGCAGCCGATCATGCCGGAAGCCGTTATCGCGCTTGGTTGCGTGCCGATCGCTGAGTACGGCACCCCCTCCACCGAGGAGATCCCGGATGCCGTTTCCAAGTATCTGCAGTCCTTTGACGCCGTGCTTTTGGAAAACCACGGTGCTTTGGCGTTCTCGGATTCGTTGCTGAACGCTTACCACAAGATGGAATCGGTTGAGTTCTATGCTCACCTGCTGTACATCTCCAAACAGCTCGGCGGCCCGAAAGAGCTCAACGAGAAACAGGTGCAGCGCTTGTACGAGATCCGCCGTCAGTTCGGTCTTAAGGGTAAACACCCCGCCGATCTGTGCCCCAACCAGAAAGCCGGTCTGCCCAGCTGCCACGGTTGCGGCGGTAACTGCGACGGTTCCTGCCACAGCCAGCAAAGCGAGAGCGATATCGTTGCCGAGATCACCAAACGCGTGATCGAACAACTTGCGAAGTAAAGAAGGAATCGATATGGACGAACAGGTAGTGCGCACCGTTGTGGACAACGTCGTTCGCCAGATTGAGGGCGGTATGACCGACATGACCCTTTCCGCCGCTTTGCCGCTCGCCGAAAAGGTGATCGCCAAAGCCGCCGAAATGGGCGTAAAAGCGGTCGTTGCCATCTCCAACAAAGCGGCCCGTCCCGTGCTGGTGGAGTGTGCCGACGACTCGTACATCGCGAGTTATGATGTCGCGTTGCAAAAAGCCTTTACGGTCGTATCCCTGAAAATGTCCACAGCCACTTTAAAGCCCTTAGCGCAGCCGGGCGGCCCGCTTTACGGCATTCAATTCACCAACGAGGGTCATATCGTCATTTTCGGCGGCGGAGAACCGCTGCAAAACAAAAACGGCGAGATCATCGGCGGGCTGGGTGTCAGCGGCGGCTCCGAAGAGCAAGATACGGCTCTGGCTGCTTACGGTAAAGAACTTTTTGAGAGAAACGGAGGCCAATAACCATGGATGTCAATTCTTCCAACATTGAAGAGATCGTCCGTCAGGTGTTAGACAGCATGAAAGGCGGCGCAGCGCCGTCCCCTGCCGCACCCGCTGCCGGACGCGATGTCCCGAAAGCTGCCCGCGTGGCAATGTTGACTCAACTTGAGAAATTTGAACTCAAAGAGTACAACATTCCCGAACTCGGCGACGACGATATGCTCGTTAAAGTCGAGGGTTGCGGTGTCTGCGGAACGGACGCACACGAATTTAAACGCGATCCCTTTGGACTCATCCCGGTCGCACTCGGTCACGAGGGTACCGGCGAGATCGTCAAAATGGGTAAAAACGTTAAGGTGGACAGCGCCGGTAAACCGTTGCACATCGGCGACAAGGTCGTTACCTGCGTAACCCTGCGTGACGATCCCAACATCACCATGTTCGATATGAACAAACAAAACGTCGGTGCTGCCGACGTGTACGGTCTGCTCCCCGACGATAAGGTACACTTTAACGGTTGGTTTGCCGATTACATCATCGTGCGCGGCGGTTCGTCCGTGTTCAACGTCAGCGACCTGGATCTGGATTCCCGTATCCTGATCGAGCCCTGCGCTGTGTTGGTACACGCCGTAGAGCGCGCCAAGACCACCAACATCCTGCGCTTTAACAGCCGCGTGGTGGTACAGGGTTGCGGCCCGATCGGTCTGATCTGCATCGCTGTGTTGCGCACCATGGGTGTGGAAAACATCGTGGCTGTGGACGGCGAGCAAAAGCGTTTGGATTTCGCCCGCGAAATGGGTGCCAGCGCAACCGTTAACTTTAAAGATTTCCAAGGCATTGAAGCCCTGGCAGGCGGCGTAAAAGACGCTTTCGGCGGCTATCTGGCAGACTTTGCATTCCAATGCACCGGTTCTCCTGTCGCCCACGCCAACATCTACAAGTTCATCCGCAACGGCGGCGGCTTGTGCGAACTCGGCTTCTTCATCAACGGCGGCGACGCCACCATCAACCCGCACTTCGACATCTGCTCGAAGGAGATCACCACGGTGGGTTCGTGGGTATACACCCTGCGCGATTATGCGACCACGTTTGATTTCCTCAAACGCGCCAAGGGTATCGGTCTGCCGATGGAAAAACTCATCACGCACAAGTTCCCGTTGGAGCAGATCAACGAAGCGTTGGTCACAAACCTCAAAATGGAAGGTTTGAAGATCGCTATCGTCAACAAGTAATGTGACAGGAGCGATAAACTATGGGAAACGCCACCGGTATTATTGAAGTATACGGCTTAGTTGCCGCGTTCGTCGCGTGTGATGCCGGCTGCAAAGCCGCCGATGTCACCGTCGAGCATTTCGATAAGAACAAGCCCGGCAATCCGGATAAGCTGTCTGTGCCGCTGATCGTGGCCGTCAAGTTCCGCGGAACGGTTGACAACGTCACCGCCGCAGTGGAAGCCGCCGCGAAAGCCGCACAAGGCGTGTCCGGCGTGGTTACGACTCACATTATGAGCAGTACCGAGCCCGACACCGAAGCGATGCTTAAGCTGAATGCTTTTGATAAAAACTAACAAGGAGGATATACGAGATGTCTAACGAAGCACTTGGTATGGTAGAAACCCGCGGCCTCACCGCCGCTATCGAAGCAGCCGATGCGATGGTAAAGGCAGCAGAGGTCACCCTGATCGGTACCGAAAAGATCGGTTCCGGTTTGGTATCCGTTATGGTACGCGGCGACGTCGGCGCTGTAAAAGCCGCCGTAGAAGCCGGCTCCTCTTCCGCCTCTCAACTTGGCGAATTGGTTGCCGTCCACGTAATTCCGCGTCCTCACACAGACGTTGAGAAGATCCTTCCGAAGCTTTAAGGAGAGATTCCGAAATGAAGTCTTTAGGACTGGTTGAAGTCTCCAGCGTTACTGCCGGAGTCGATTGCCTGGACATCATGTGCAAATCCGCTAACGTGGAATTTGTTACGTGGGAGCGTAAGCTCGGCGGGCGCCTGGTCACGATCATCGTGCAGGGCGACGTATCCGCTGTCTCAGCCGCGGTGGAAAACGCCGTTGCGAACGCAATCATTAAACCCTGTGCTCACGCTGTCATTGCCAGCCCCCATGAGGAAACCGTGCGGATGGTCAATCTGAGCGCTGCTAGAATTCAAAAGAAGGCAGGTAACTAAAATGGCAGAACAAGAAAAAAAGGTCCCCACCGAGGCGCCTGAGAAGGCGCCCGAAGCAGAACCGGTAAAGGAGGTAAAGAGTATGGCACTGGAAGCATTGGGCATGGTCGAAACCAGAGGTCTGGTGGCCGCCGTCGAAGCTGCTGACGCAATGGTCAAAGCTGCGAACGTGACCTTGATCGGTACCGAGAAAATCGGCTCCGGACTCGTGTCCGTCATGGTTCGCGGCGATGTCGGCGCTGTTAAAGCTGCTGTCGAAGCCGGTTCGACGTCCGCGTCTACGCTGGGCGAGTTGGTTGCGACCCATGTAATCCCGAGACCCCACAGCGACGTCGAGAAAATCTTGCCG
>JAFSIB010000071.1 GCA_017440005.1 Clostridia bacterium | reverse complement strand
GGGGATCGAAGCGGTCCGTTACGAAAACAGTCCGGTGGACTGTTTTTAGGACCGAGGGATTCCGCCGCCCCCATTCGCTGTACCGAAACTCGCAGACGAGATTTATCTCCCGCTCTGTACAAATGACCCTTCGGGATAAATCCTCATGCGCCGCAGCGCATTTCACATTGCGTAGCAATATTTCACCAGATGTGCTATAATTGATTCGATAAACTACAATTTGACAGGGTGAGTTTAGAAATGTGGAAGCATAAAGTAACAGGTGTTGATGGCAACGTAATCTTGTTTGGTACAAACATTTTTGATTATGAGTGGATATTAACAGGTGAAGAAGTTGAGATAACCGACCCCATATACAAGCAGAAACATATTTTTCCTGTTTATAAAGTACATATCAGAGGACGCGAATATACATTTGCCGCAGGTGAATTCAGTAATTGCGTATGGGGGTTTTACACACAAAGCAAATTCAAGTTTCCGTTTGTTAAGCGGTAAATAAATTCCAATTTGTCGAATTGATGCCTTACGCACGTTTTACTGCTCTTTTGCCCGAAAGGATTCAAAGTAGGGGCGGCAATCTGCCGCCCGCGGGCGAACACAGTTCGCCCCTACGGTGAACAATAATCCTTTCTTTCACCCCACCCGCACTTACAAAGGAGAATCCCCATGGGTTGTTTATTAGAACTGTTTTTTGAAATATTTGTGGAAGGCATCTTTGAACTGATTGGCTATTGTTACTTAAAACTGATGCAACTGATCGTTCCCGACAAAGTCCTTTCCGAAAAAGCAAAGAAGATCGCCAAAAGAGCGGCAACCGTTATCGCTGCTCTTTTATTCATTATATTGATCATTGGTATGATCCTCTATGTGCAAGAGGATCCCGCAGTAAAAACCGTCGGCAACTATATGACGTATATTCCGTTATCATTGATCGGTCTGCAAATTGTTTTGGGAATCATCGTGCGAATCATTTCTCATTTCAAAAAATCATGACTCGTTCACACTTTCCTCATAATTGTGTTGTATAATGATCGGTATTCTAAGCAAAGGAAGACCTGCATGTCCAAGAAACGCCCCACAAAACTATACCGTGTTTTACGGTGGATGCTGTTCACGGCCTATCCGCACACCCGCGCAGAGGGCACGGAAAACCTGCCGGATGAACCGGTCATTATTGTCGGCAATCACGCCCAGATGCACGGCCCGATCGTCTGTGAATTTTATTCCCCGATGCAGCGGTATACCTGGTGTGCCGCCCAAATGATGCACCTGCGGGAAGTCCCCGCGTATGCGTATCAGGATTTCTGGTCGCAGAAACCGCGGTACAGCCGCCCGTTTTACAAACTGCTGTCCTACATAATCGCCCCGCTCGCATCCTGCATTTTCCAAAACGCGAACACGATCGGTGTATATCACGATGCACGTGTTGTCACCACGTTTAAACACACCGTCACCCATCTGCAAGCAGGGGACAGCGTTGTCATTTTCCCCGAACACGACGTTGCGTACAACCATATTCTGAGCGATTTTCAGAATCGGTTCATAGACGTTGCCAAACTGTATTACAAAAAGACGGGGAAAGAGATCTGTTTTGTCCCGCTGTACGTCGCACCCTCTTTAAAAGCAATGTATTACGGAAAGCCGATCCGCTTTTGCGCCGATACCCCCCTGCCCGAAGAGCGCGAACGCATCCGTCGGTATTTAATGGAAGAGATCACCGCCATTGCCTGCGCGTTACCGCGGCACAAAGTGGTACCGTACCGCAACATTGGCAGGCGGAAATATCCGTATAACAAAGATGAGGTGAATCACCATGAAACGTCCGGTCGTTGATTACCGTGAACTGCGGCTTTCCAACATCCGCGAACAACGGTTTTCGCATTTGTTTTTATTGCTCGGCTGGTTGGTGTATTTTGCGTTTTACTTTCTGACCGAAAACCTGATCCCCGCAGAAAACTGCACCCCCATTTACTCCCCGCTGGATGACCTCGTGCCGTTTTGTGAATGGTTTTTGATCCCGTACGTGGGATGGTATGCCCTGATCGTGGTTTCGTTGGGATATTTCCTGCTTTACGATGTAAACAGTTTCAAAAAACTGCAGACGTATATCATGATCACGCAAGCCGTTGCCATGACGGCGTATATTCTGGTCCCCAGCCGTCAGGACCTGCGCCCGTTGGAATTCCCGCGCGATAATTTTTTAACCGATTGTGTCGGGTTTTTATATCATTTTGATACCAACACCGGCGTGTGCCCGTCTTTACACGTGGCATACTCACTCGGTATTGCCTCGGTATGGCTCAAGCAGAAAGACGTATCCCGCTGGTGGCGCGCGTTTGTGTTTGTTGCCGTTGTGTTCATTTGTCTGTCCACCGCGTTTTTGAAGCAACATTCCGTGGTTGATATTTTTGCCGCCTTGCCTGTCGGGCTTCTGGCAGAGGTGATCTTGTACGGCAAAGACTATTGGAAACCGCGCTTTAAAAAACGCTCTGCCGCTTGACACGTCCCTTTTGGATAGGTATACTGTGTAATTAAAAAGGAAGTGTTGATATATGGCAGAGTTGCTGGAAATTGTCATGCTTATCAGTTTTGGCGCATCGTGGCCGCTTAATGTAATCAAATCCTACCGTGCCCGCACCGTAAAAGGTAAGAGCCTTCCGTTTTTGTGTTTGATCCTCATCGGCTATATTGCGGGGATCGCTTCCAAGTTCGTAAACGATGCCTACATGGCGGCTTTTGCGGAGAAATGGTATGTGTTGTTCTTCTACGTTCTCAATTTCTGTATGGTGTTTGTGGATTTTCTCTTATACTTCCGCAATTTGAAAATTGACCGCGAATCCGAAAACCGCTGAATCGTTCGGCGGTTTTCTTTTTGTATTGCTTTTGCGCCCGCCGTATGCTATACTGTTAAAGATTTTGAACGCTTTTATATGGAGTAAAAGCAGAACGGAGGAAATATGGACAAGCAAAACGGCTTCAAACCGTATATCCCGGCAGAAAAAGTAACGCCTGAACTCACCGTTACTTCCATCTTGATGGGTATTCTGCTCGCGGTTATTTTCGGCGCAGCCAATGCGTATCTGGGACTTCGCGTCGGTATGACGGTATCGGCATCTATTCCCGCCGCAGTCATCGCCATGGGCGTAATCCGCATTCTCATGCGCAGAAACTCAATTTTGGAGAGCAACCTCGTGCAAACCATCGGCTCGGCAGGTGAATCGCTTGCCGCCGGAGCCATCTTCACATTACCGGCGCTCTTTTTGTGGGCCGCAGAAGGCAAGACCGACAAACCGGGACTCGTTGAGATCACACTCATCGCACTCATCGGCGGTCTGCTCGGCGTGTTCTTCATGGTGCCGTTGCGTAACGCCCTGATCGTCAAAGAACACGGCATCCTGCCGTATCCCGAAGGCACCGCTTGTGCGGAAGTGTTGCTTGCGGGTGAAAAAGGCGGTGCCAAGGCATCCACCGTATTTGCCGGTATGGGCTTTGCGGCGTTGTTCAAGTTCATCATTGACGGCTTAAAAGTGGTATCCGGTGAGATCTCGCTGCGCGTCAAAGGGTACGCCGGTGAGATCGGCACGCAGATCTATCCCGCCGTTATGAGCGTGGGTTACATCTGCGGCGCGCGCATTTCGTCCTACATGTTTGCAGGCGGCGTGCTCAGCTGGTTGGTGCTCATTCCGCTCATCGTGCTGTTTGGCGGTGAAGCGATTTTGTATCCCGGCACTGCACCTATCAGCGAAATGTTTGCAGACGGCGGTGCATCCGCTATCTGGAGTTCGTACATCCGATATATCGGTGCCGGCGCGTTGGCGGCAGGCGGTATCATCAGTTTGATCAAATCGTTGCCGCTCATCGTCAAGACGTTCGGTGGCGCGCTCAAGAGCATGTCCGGCGCCGGTGGTGCTTCCAATGCCCGTACCGAAAAGGATATCAACCTCAAAGTGGTGTTGATCGCCATTGCGATCCTCACCTTGCTCGTGTGGCTCATCCCCGCCATTCCGGTTTCGCTGATCGGTGCCATCATCATTGTGGTGTTCGGTTTCTTCTTTGCCACCGTTTCGTCCCGCATGGTGGGTTTGGTCGGCAGCAGTAACAACCCCGTTTCCGGTATGGCGATCGCGACGTTGCTGATTGCAACGCTTGTGTTGAAAGTCACCGGCAGCACCGGTATTGCCGGTATGTGCAGCGCCATCGCGATCGGTTCGATCATCTGCATCGTGTCGGCTATCGCAGGCGATACCTCGCAAGACCTCAAAACCGGTTACCTGCTCGGCGCCACCCCGAAGAAGCAACAGGTCGGTGAGATCCTCGGCGTTGTCGCCGCGGCGCTTGCCATCGGCGGTACGCTGTACCTGCTGGACAGTGCGTGGGGCTTTGGCAGCAGTGAGCTCGCCGCACCGCAGGCAACCCTCATGAAACTCATCATTGAAGGCGTTATGGACGGTAACCTGCCGTGGGCGCTCGTATTCACCGGTGTGTTCATCGCCGTGGTGATTGAAGTGGTCGGCTTGCCGGTTCTCCCGTTTGCCATCGGTATTTATCTGCCGGTCCAGCTCAACGCCTGCATTATGGTCGGTGGTCTGGTCCGTCTGGCTCTGGATAAAATGAAGCACAAAGACGAGGAAACCAAAGAAGCGGTTGTCAGCGACGGTATTCTGTTCTGCTCCGGTATGATCGCCGGCGAAGGCTTGGTGGGTATCCTGCTCGCATTGCTCGCTGTGTTTGGTGTGGATAAGATCTTTGATCTGTCGGCACGCTTTGGCATCCCGTCTGCCGTATCCGATATCGGCGGCCTGGTACTGTTTGCCCTCATCATCCTAACGTTGCTCAAATTCTCCGTGTGGAAGAAACGGGATAAGCAGGCATGAGCAAACAAAAACCGCGTGAAAATTATTTAGAACGCATCCCCGTGCACAATACCGCCATTCGTTGGTCAACGGATGAAAACGGCATTGTCACGTTGGAGATCGATAACAAAGGGTTTATGAACCGTATCGCACAAAAACTGCTCAAAAAGCCCAAGGTGACATACATTCACCTGGATGAAAACGGCAGTTTTGTGTGGCCGCTCATTGACGGAAAAACCAACATCATTGATCTTGGAAAAGCCGTCAACGATCATTTCGGTGAAGCGGCACACCCGTTATACGAACGTTTGTCACAGTTTTTCAAAATCCTGGACAGTTACGGATTCATTCAATGGGCATAACCCCCCATAAACGGGTTGTGGTAAACCTCGCTCTGGGAGAGAGGCGGTCGAAGCGGCAATACGTGTTTATAATAACGCATTCTCCCCTGCCTTTTTGCTTCGCAAAAATCCAGCATCTCGCCGCGGCGAGATTTTCATCGGTAAACCGCTTTTGAACCGCGCGACTATCGCGTGATTTTCGTTTACAAGAACCGCCGCCGTATTGTGTACGGCGGCGGTTCATTTTGTCGGATTATTTTGCGTCCCATCCACGGGTATATAAATCAAACAGAAATACGTCCTTGTCCGCGCAAGACAACGTCGTGTCACCCGTGATCTCCATAATGGCTTGCATCATCAGCACTTCTTCTAACCCCGTCTGATCGGCAGATTGTAATTGCTCGGTAAACACGCTCACAGCATAGTCACCCGCGTCCAGAATGGCATCCCATTTTTCGGGGTTTGCATTTATGTAGTCCCGCGAATGACTGCTCATCGCCACGCTTTTCGTGTTGGCGATATCCGCTATATAGGCGGCCACCGGCGGGTGGCGAAAATCGGCCGCCGCGAAGATCAACCCCACAACACCCACAACGGTGCAGATCAACAAACTTGCTTTGCGGCACACCTTGTAAAACATACCGGGTTCGGCATCGTCGGCATTGGCAATATAAAAACTCAGCCGCAGTTTTTCCAGGCCCCACGTCAGTTTCGGCACAAACGCTTCCACCGCCGATACGGCAAAAAAGAGAACCGCGATCCACAACAAATCAAAATCGCGTTTGGTAAAAAGCCCAATCCCCCACAAGGTAAGGCTTGCCGCCGTACCGATCACCGACAACCAACCCATCACCTTATCAAAGCGGCTGACGTGCAACGGATCGTTTTGGTTATACAAATTCTCAAGCGTCGTATCAAGTCCTTGTTCCAACGCCCCCTGCTCGCGGTCCGAAACCGGATCACCCAGTTTTTCGTTACAGTCCACGCAGAAAAAACGGGTATCGGAATTGAGCGCCCCGCACTTATCGCAAACTTTCATGCTGTTCACCTCTTTTGATACAGTATACCGTATTCTCTCATCTCTGACAACCCTTTCACAAAAGAAGGTTACATCATACGCACAATCTAAAATTTGTACCGTAGGGGCGGCAACCTGCCGCCCGTCAACAAAACCAAAGCATCCACCATGTTTCACCACATCAACCTCCGAGAGGTAGCGAAGAAAAACAAGCGGTTGGAGTACCCAACCGCTTGTTTTAGTCTATGACTTATCTTTGGATTTAAAAAACAACCCGCACAAAAAGGCGGCAGTGACAGCAAACGCGATTCCGCCTGCCGTGCCGGTGAGCCCGCCGGTGAAAATACCGAGCCATCCTTGCTCGGTCACGCCCTTTTCCACGCCTTTGGCAAGTGCGTAACCAAATCCCGTTAACGGAATACTGGCGCCGGCGCCGGCAAACCGAATGAGCGGATCGTACACACCGATCGCCGTCAACGCAACACCCGCCGTCACAAACAACACCAGGATGCGCGCCGGTGTCAGTTTGGTCAGATCAATGAGCAACTGACCGATCACGCAGATAAGGCCGCCCACCACAAACGCCTTAAGGATCATCCAACCGTCCATTCGGACACCCCTTACAAAATTTCTTTGTCGTTAGCGTCCCCCTCGCGTATTTGTTTTATACGCGGTTTATCGATCGGTTCGTCAAAATCTTTCGGCAATCCCTGCGCAATCGCGGGAAACACGTGATCGCTGTCGGCAGTAGGTTGGATCTCATACGTGCCGTATTTGTTGACCATCTCCTCCGCCGTTTCGGGCGAACCGCCGATCGGCATCAAAAACGGTGTTTCCAGATCCTTTTTCTTATCGGACATGTTTGTCACCTCCGATAAGTAGTATATCCACCCAAAACAAAAAAGCAGCCATACGGCTGCTTTTTCTTACACGTTCGCTTCTTCTTTTTTGAGCAATTCGCGGATATCTTTGAGCACGTCCATCTCGGTTTCGGCAGGTGCCGCAGCCTCTTCGGCGGCAGTTTCCTCTTCCACTTTTTTGATGAGCAGTTCCTTGGTCTTGGTTTGCACCGCAAGCAAGATCTTCAGCGCCACAAAAATGCAGAACGCCACGATCAGAAAATCAATAACTGCCTGCAACAGAACGCCGTAACTGACCGCGACTTCGGGCGTTACCACTTCCGCGCCGTCCATTACGGCAGGGGTGAGCACCCATTTCCACTCGGTAAAATTGAGACCGCCGACCGCCAAACTGATGAGCGGCATGATGACGTTGTCCACCAACGCGGTGATGATCGCCTTGAACGCATTACCGATGATAACCGCAACCGCCATATCAATGACGTTGCCTTTGGAAATGAACTCCTTGAATTCTTCAAAAAACTTTTTCACACTGTTCACACTCCTCTATAAACTGTTTTCATTATAAAAAACGTGTCGGTTTTTGTCAACCGCCATTTACGCGGACTCGTACCGCGCGCCGCAGGACTCGCACTCGTGTGTTCCGGCTTTGTTAACCGCCCCACAACGCGGACAAGTCCAAACATGCCGCGACACCTGTTTATCCAAAGCTGTTTTGACCTCCGGTACAGTATCCACAGCCTGACGCATTTGATAAATCCGCCCCTGCAACACCTGAACCGATGCGCGCAGGTCCTCAATATCGTCCATCGCCTGCAACAAGGCAATATACGGCACAACCGATAAGGCGGTACCGACAAATCCTAAAACACCTAACAAAACATTCTGTGCCAACAACGCAAAACTGCCCAGCACGCCACCCAACAGATTGATGATAATCATCGCAATCAAGCATTTTCGCATGGCGTTATCTCCTCTCACGAAGTTCCCGAAAAAACTGTTGCAAGGCGGCGGCGCACTCATCGCGCAGAACACCCGCCGTCAATGCCGGCTGATGATTATACGGCAACGCAAACAAATTTGTCAGCGACCCGCAGGAACCCGCTTTGGGATCGTCTGCGCCGTACACCACCCGATCGATACGCGCATTGATGATCGCCCCCGCGCACATGGGACACGGTTCCAGTGTCACGTACAACGTGCACCCCGACAACCGCCATCCGCCCAGCGCTTTACACGCACCGTTGATCGCTTCGATCTCGGCGTGTGCCAACGCATTTTTGCCGCGTTCACGGCGGTTGCGTCCGACCGCCACCAGTGTATCGTCTTTTACAATGACCGCGCCGACCGGTACCTCGCCTTCCTGTGCGGCAAGAGCGGCCTCCTGCAAGGCGCGTTGCATCCATTCGTGATCGGTCATGCCGCACCTCCGATACTGCGAAGCAGCGTGATCACCATCAACACCTGCGCTACCAATAAAGCAGGGGCAGTCAACAAGGATGACACCCGCTCTCTCACGCGCAGAGGCGAATACCCGTTACCAACGGGCGTTAACATATCCTGCCGCTGTAATAAAACCGTGAGCACCACCGCGCCGATCGCGGCAACGATCAAAAACGTGATACCGTTGATATCACCGGCATAATCGGGATATCGCTCGCCAAAAAAGTTCAGCAGTACCGACATGGCATTGTTACTGAAATGCAGCAGCACCGCCGGCCAGATACAATCGGTCAGCACCGTTAAATACCCCATCACCAAACCGAGAATGATGGCAAACGGCATCTGCAAAATGTTGCCGTGGAACACGCCGAACAACACCGCCGTGATCACGATCGCCAAACTGTCACCGTGTGCACGCAGCGCACCCAGCATATATCCGCGGAAGATCATTTCTTCCACGATCGCCGGCAATACCGCGGTGGCGATCAGATTCACCAGTAAGCTGGAATACGTGGGCAGGACGGTTTGGGGCAATTCGGGTTGCGGCACACCAAACGAAGACAACCATTGCATAATCCAACCCGTTACCAGATTGGCAACGATCGCCAGCGCCATCCCGCCCCAAAAGCCGACAAACCAAACAGCGCCGTTGACGCGTTTGGTCGGGAACGGTGACCGCCGCCTGCCTGTCAGCAGTGCAACCGCCACGGTCGGTACCGCCAGTTCTACTATGTACAGAACCATATTCAGCACCATGATGCCTTCGTGCGTGCCAAGGGAGGACACCAAACCGCTAAACGCGCCGAGTGCCACTGCCGCTTGCACGACAGCCTGCACACCGATCATCGCCAAAAACAACCATCCGACAAAATTTCCGTTTTGCCGCAACGTGTGCACTTCCTGCTGACGGGCATACAACCAATCCTGTGTCTGCATACGGTTCACCTCTTTTCATAGGATACAGTATACTGTAAATTTTGCCGCGGTGCAATAAATTTTGTAAATCCTTTCAAAAATATAAAAAAAGATTGCTATTCTTCCAAAAATCAAGTACAATAACAAAAAACGTTTAAGGGAACGATGCATAATGAGTAAAATTCAAATGACCACCCCGCTCGTCGAGATGGACGGCGACGAAATGACCCGCATTTTGTGGCAGGCGATCAAAGAAAAACTCCTGTTACCGTTTGTGGATCTCAAATGTGAATATTACGACCTGGGGCTCCCGTACCGCGATGAAACCAACGATCAGGTTACCGTGGATGCGGCAAACGCCATCAAGAAGTACGGTGTCGGCGTGAAATGCGCCACCATCACCCCCAATGCACAACGCGTGGAAGAATATAAACTCAAAGAAATGTGGAAAAGCCCCAACGGCACGTTGCGTGCCATGTTGGACGGCACGGTATTCCGTGCACCCGTTGTGGTAAACGGCATCTCCCCCAGTGTTTCCACCTGGGAGAAACCCATTGTCCTTGCCCGTCACGCTTACGGTGACGTGTATAAAAACGCCGAACTGTACGTTGACGGCGCCGCCACCGCAGAACTGCTGGTCACCTATCCCGATGGCCGCACCGACCGCAAACTCATTCACGAATTCAAAGACGGCGGCGTTATTCAGGGCGTGCACAACACCGATGCGTCCATCGGCAGTTTCGCCCGTGCCTGCTTTAACTATGCCTTGTCGTTAAAACAGGATCTGTGGTTCTCCACCAAAGATACCATTTCCAAGGTGTATGATCATCGGTTTAAAGATATTTTTGCAGAGATCTACGAAGCGGAATACAAAGAAGCATTTGAAGCGGCGGGCATTGAGTATTTCTATACGCTGATCGATGACGCTGTGGCACGTGTGATCCGTTCCAAGGGTGGATTCATCTGGGCATGCAAGAACTATGACGGCGACGTGATGAGCGATATGGTCGCCACCGCGTTCGGCTCGCTCGCCATGATGACCAGTGTGTTGGTATCCCCCGACGGCAAGTACGAATACGAAGCCGCCCACGGCACTGTCACCCGTCACTATTACAAGCACCTGAAAGGCGAAGAAACCTCCACCAACTCGGTTGCCACCATTTTTGCATGGTCGGGTGCTTTGCGCAAGCGCGGTGAACTGGATAACCTGCCGGATCTGTGTGCCTTTGCGGATCGTCTGGAAGCGGCAACGCTCGGCACGATCGAGGACGGCATCATGACCGGTGACCTGTATCTGTTATCCACCCTCGAAAACAAGAAAAAAGTGAACTCGATGGAATTTTTGGATGCCATTGCCGAAAGACTCTCTTGACAACCAACATTTTCCATGTTACAATACGCATTGTTAAACAAGGGGTGCTGACATCCGTCGGCTGAGAGGAAGCACGCGCTTCTAACCCTGTGACCTGATCCGGATAATACCGGCGTAGGAATGTTTACGAAAAGCAGCGGTTAAAGCGCGCATAACATCTGCCTTTTTTAACATCCTATCCGTGTATATCGGATAGGATGTTTTATTTTTCAAAGGAGTGTACATTTTATGACTGATCGTAAACAATCTGTCTACCGTCTTACCGAAAGTGCTCTGTTACTCGCGGTTGCTGCCGTACTGAGCGTTATCAAATTGGTGGATATGCCGTACGGCGGCAGTGTGACCGCTTTCAGCATGTTGCCGCTGCTTGTCATCGCGTACCGTCACGGTACCCGTTGGGGCCTTTTCACCGCTTTCACGTACAGTCTGATCCAGTTGTTGCTGGGGTTAGACAATTTCTCGTACGCCACGTCGTTTACCGCTGTGATCATGATCGCCTTGTTTGACTATCTGCTTGCCTTTTTGGCGCTGGGACTTGGCGGCATCTTCCGCGGCAAACTCCCGCAGGGCGGCGCCTTGTGCGCCACCGCGGTGCTGACCGGTGTGTTGCGGTATCTGTGCCACGTGATTTCCGGTTGCACGGTATGGGCGGGTCTTTCCGTTCCCACCACCGAAGCGCTCGTGTATTCGCTGTCGTATAACGCCACGTATATGATCCCCGAAACGATTATTTTGGCGTTGGGTGCCGTCTATCTGTCCCGCCTGCTCTCGCTTGAGGGTACCGGCATCTCCCGCGCAACCGTGCGGCGTGAAGGGGTCAGTGTTGCCGCAACCGTTCTGTCTGCGATTGCGTATACCGTCTTGCTGATCATCGCGGTGGGTGACGTGATCTATATCGCGCCCGCTCTGCAAAACGCTTCCAGCGGCGAACTGTTCTTAACCGGTCTTGCCTCGCTCAACTGGGTAGGGGTGGCGCTCTTCACCGTCATCGGTGTGGCGGTATTTGCCGTGCTCAAACTCATTGCAAACCGTTGCAAAAAATAAAACACCAACAAACAAGCCGCCGTGTGCCACAAGGCACACGGCGGCTTGTTCTTTTTATAAAGGAATTATTCGGTTGCTTTGAGCGCCAGTCGAACACCCAGTTCAATGCAGGCGGCACAAGACAAGCGGGGTTCGTTTCCGTCCTCGCCTTTAATGGTGGCACAACGCGCCGTGCCGCCGCACGCAGCACAAAATTCCTCACACAACGTTTTGCACACCGCGTATGTATCTTTTTTGGAAGCAGGGGCTTCCAAGTTGCCGTCACTGTGGGCAAGTCCCGCCACAAAGACGGCACCCGATAACGCGCCGCAGGTCTGATCTCTGCCGCCCATGCCGGCACCGAATCCTTCCAAAGCGCGCATCGCCGTTTTTTGGTCAATGCCCAATTCTTCACAAAACGGCAACGCCACCGATTGCGCACAGTTGTGTCCTTTTTCATGCAACGCTTTGGCTTGTTCACACTTGTTTTGTAACATGGTTTGTCCCCTTTTCATATTCCAAATTGCTTGCGCAATACACTTTCCACGCTTTCCGCCGTGGGCAGATCGCCGAAACCGGTACACAACGAATCTTTCATGCGGTACGGATGCCCCACCGCGCAAAGCAGCGGAATATCGTTTTCGCCGTCACCGAACGCGATCGCCTGATCGGGCGAAACGCCGAATTTCTGCATGATCACCCGTGCCGCCGCACCTTTATCCGCACCTGCCGCCACCAGTTCGGTGGTGTGTTCATTCTGATATGCCACCCGAAACGACTCATGCAGTCCCGAAACGTGCCCCGTTGGCAATTCCACTTTGAGGTAATCTTCGGGGATCTCTTCGGGAATGTGCACCCGTTTCCCTGCAACCGGTGTGTTGCCCACGCAATAGATCTGCTCACGCCCGTAAACAGCAGCGCCGCCGTACTGCGCGATCAGATCCTTGGTTTTGCATTTCATCAGCCGTTTTTTATACAGTACACAGTTTTTGTGCATGACGAGTGCACCGTCCATGCATAGAAAGATCAGTTTATAAAACAGCGGGCCGAACAAGTTTTTTAGTTGGGCATACGGTCTGCCGCTGGCAATGACCACCAAAATGCCGCGATCGGTCAAGCGGCGCAGCGCCGAAAGGGTTTCGGCAGACAGTCGTTCTTCGGTTTTGGGAAGCAACGTGCCGTCCACGTCACAAAATACCATACGCAACATGTTGGTTGACACCTCACTTCATTTCCACAATCGTCACACCGGTTTCGCCTTCACCGTATAACCCTAAACGGAACCCTTTAACCCCGACACACGATTTCAAATGTGCATGCACCGCCGCGCGCAAAGCGCCCGTTCCCTTGCCGTGAATCACGGTCAGGCGATCTAAGCCCCCGAGCCGTGCATCGTCCAGAAACTTATCCAGTTCCAACAGTGCCTCGTCCGACGTCATGCCGCGCAGATCCAATTCGGTGCGCACGTCGCGCGTCCCGCGCGAAACGTCGGCATATACACCGCCTTTGCCTTTTTTGGCAGAGGTCGTCGGTTTCTTTTCAATCAACCGCAGATTATCAAGCGATACCCGCGTGCGAATGATGCCTGCCTGCACTTCCACCGTCTTACCGTCGGGCAATGCGGTCACCACCGCGTTTTTATCAATATCCACGATCAGTACGTCATCCCCGATCACCAAGGGACGCGGCAACCGATACTCGCCGCGCGGGCGATGGGTAACGGGATCAATATCCGCTTCCAATTTATTTAACCGTCCGCGCAACTGTGACCGTGCCGCCGCCGCTTTTTTGGAGAAATCGGCGGCATTTTTCTGTTTGCGCAGAGCGTCCAGTTCCGCAATGAGATCTTCCGCATCCCGCCGCGCACGTTCCACCACGCGGCGCGCTTCATCGCGGGCATCTTCCAATTCTTGTTCTTTTTTGGCTTGCAATGCCGCCAACTGTTCTTCCGCCTTTTCGTTAGCGCGCTTTGCCGATTCCGCGGCACGTTTGGCATCCTGCAATTCCTGTTCCAGGTGCAATCGCTTTTCTTCGAGTACCACCACAACTTCTTCCAGGCGGCGGTCATCCCCCGATACCAACGTCCGTGCGCGATCCACGATCGCGCTGTCCATGCCGAGCCGTTCCGAAATGGCAAACGCATTGGACCGTCCCGGCACCCCCACCAACAACCGATAGGTCGGGCGGAGGGATTGCACGTCAAACTCACAACTGCCGTTTTCCACGCCCGCGGTCTGGATGGCATAGGCTTTCATTTCCGCGTAATGCGTGGTTGCCGCCACGCGCGCCCCTTGAGCGCGCAGACGTTCCACAATGGCGGTGGCAAGTGCGGCGCCCTCCACGGGATCGGTACCCGCACCCAGTTCATCCAGCAATACCAGACTATGTTCATCCGCTTCACCGACGATGCGGATCAAATTGGTCATGTGTGCCGAAAACGTGGACAACGACTGTTCAATGGATTGTTCATCGCCGATATCGGCAAGCACCGTACGGAATACCGAAACCCGACTGCCGTCACGCACCGGTGCCATCAACCCGCACATGGTCATGAGGGTCAACAACCCCAAGGTTTTTAACGTGACCGTTTTACCGCCCGTGTTCGGACCGGTGATCACCAATGTATCAAAAGTACCGCCGAGTTCCACATCGATCGGCACCACTTTTTTGGGGTCAATGAGCGGATGGCGTGCTTTGTGCAGCACCACGTGTCCATCGTCCGAAACCGCGGGGACGGTGGCTTTCATCTGATACCCCAGCCGTGCTTTGGCAAAGATCAGATCAATACCCACCAACACTTCATAATCGCCAATGATGGAATCGGCAAACGAACCCGCTTCTGCAGACAGGTCACGGATGATGCGTTCGATCTCCGCCGCCTCCTGCGATTCCAATACTTTTAACTCGTTGTTGGCTTCCACCGCGCCCATCGGTTCAATAAACACCGTGGCACCGGTGGAAGACGTATCGTGCACCAGACCCGCAATTGAGGAGCGGTGTTCCGCTTTGACCGGCACCACAAACCGCCCGCCGCGAATGGTCACAATGGGTTCCTGCAACGCTTTTTGTGCCGTTTGCGAATGGATCAGTTTATCAAGCTGCTCCCGCACACGTGCCGATGCCGCCCGCATTTTGCGGCGGATGAGCGACAGTTCAACCGAAGCGTTATCGCTTACCTCATCTTCCGACACGATTGCCGTGCGGATGCGGTCTTCCAGATATTTGTTGGGGGACAACACCGAAAAACGGTCATCCAGACACGTCCCCATCCCCTCACAGTGTGCGTGCCAATCCGAAACCGAGCGGATCCCGCGCAACGTACCCGCAATGCGCAGTAATTCCTGCAACGATAACATCGCGCCTGCCTGCGCGCGGCGCAAGGCGTTGGATACGTTTTTGACGTCACCGAACGGGGGCGCCCCGAATTTTGCCATCAAGCAAAACGCGGCGTCCGTATCGTTAAGCAAGCGTTGTACCTCGCCCGGTTGCGGCGACGGTTGCAACGCGCGCGCCGCCTCGGCGGCATCGTCACACGTTGCGTGTGCCGCCAGCAGGTCCAGCACCTTATCCAGTTCCAAAGCACGATAGTGTTTGTTCATCTCTATGTCACCTTAAACTGTGGTAAAAATCCAATGTATGAAAACCGCGGTTGAGTTGCGCAAGCAAGAACCGTTCCACTGCCGTGCAAAGCACTTCCGTATCGGTTTGCGGCAACGAAAAAGCAAAACATTTTTCAAACGGTGCATACACAATATGCCGCATCGCCTGCAAAGCACCCGCAGTCAGGGGTACGGCATCAGGCGCGCCGTGCTCCTCACAGTATACTTCCCCGCGCAGCGGCGAAAACCGCACACAAACCTGCGTATCACACGCGGCACAGTTCACAACGGCGGGCATGTATCCCGCGCGGCAGAGAAGCCGCAGTTCGGTGATCGCTTTAATGAGCGGCATCGGACGGGAATCCTCCGCCAGATAATGCAAAGCATTGAGTAACAACCGCAGTTCTTCCTCTGCGGGTTCTTCCACGGGCGCCAACACACCCGCCAATTCACAAAAATATTGGGCGAGCGCCAGTTTTTCCAACTGACCGCGCACCTCAAAAAACACCTGTAACGGTTCCGCATCATCCACTATGTATTTCTCCCGCCCTTTGTACAAAGACAGACGGGAGTAGCAAAGCAACTGCGTAGCACTGCCGTTGCGGTTTTTCAGTTGTCTGGCACCGCGCACCGAAGCGCGGATCACACCGCAATCACGCGTCAGCGCCGTCACAAAACGGTCCGACTCGCCAACCGTATTCGTTTCACGTATGATCAACGCGTCGGTCGTCAGTTTCATGCGGTTTCTCCTTTTTCACGGAATTTTCGCCGGTTTCGTGCAGATCGATTCCGCAATATCGCAGATAATCCTGCACTTTTCCGGTCTTTTGAAATGTTGCCCATAATTTTTCCTGTTCCACGTTCACCGCCTCCGTTCACTATTACTTTGAACGAAAGTGACGCGTTCCATACAGGAAATTTTTACAATCGGTATCCGAATCCGTTCAGCAGCCCTTGGCGGTTGCGCCAATCTTCCTTGACTTTGACCCAGCACTGCAGGTTCACGTGCGCATCAAACGCCGCTTCCATTTCCGCACGTGCGGCGGTGGAAATACGCTTGAGCATTGCGCCTTTTTTACCGATCACCATACCCTTATGCGTGTCCCGCTCACAGAAGATCTCGGCGTCAATATCCAAAATCACGCCGCGCTCGGTCTCGCGTTCTTCCATGCGCTCGATCACCACGGCGATCCCGTGGGGGATCTCATCCCGCAACGAAAGAAGCATCTGCTCGCGCAACAGTTCGGATGCCAGCACTTTTTCCGGTTGATCACTCACGGCATCTGCCGGGAAAAAGTGCGGACTTTCAAAAACGTACTTAGACAGTTCGGCAAGCAACTCGTCCGTTCCCTCACCGGTCAACGCCGAAACGGGAATGATCGCCGCGAATTCGCCCTCTTGTTGCCAGGCATCAATGCACGTGAGCAACGATGCCTTGTCCTCAACCGTATCGATCTTGTTGATGACCAATACGATCGGCAGTTTTTGCGCGCGGAATTTCTGTAGCAGTTCTCGCTCGCTGTCACGCACGGTGGCGGTGGGTTCCACCACCAGCACACCCACGTCAACGCCCGACATGGCTTCTCCGATGGATTTCACCATGAAATCGCCAAGCCGCGTGCGGGGGCGGTGCGTACCGGGGGTGTCCAGAAAGACCAGTTGTACCGTATCGCGGGTAAGCACGCCCATGATACGGTTACGGGTCGTCTGCGGCTTGTCCGATACAATGGCAACTTTTTCCCCGACAAGCGTATTCAGCAAAGAGGATTTGCCAACGTTCGGACGACCGACGATCGCAATAAACGCAGAGGTTGTTTCCATTATGTTGTTCTCCATTTCCACACAAACAATACTGCCGGGACGAACGATACCGCCAGCAAGATGGGTTTATAAATATGGGTGCCCCAATCGGCAAAGATCGCGCACCACACGTCCGGTTTCCAGAACAGGCACGCCGCCACTGCCAAGGAAGCGATCGCCGCCACCAGTACCGCGCCTGCCGCCAGATCTTTGGCGGCACCGCTGAGCGGGTGGTATTCGGTTGAAAAACGGTCA
This sequence comes from Clostridia bacterium, assembly GCA_017440005.1. Classification (GTDB taxonomy): domain Bacteria; phylum Bacillota; class Clostridia; order Oscillospirales; family Acutalibacteraceae; genus RGIG3009. The sequence goes on along the minus strand of JAFSIB010000071.1, from coordinate 63,368 downwards.
ATGGTCCTCTCAATCGCGGAATTAACCATTTCCAGTGCCAGTACCGTGCCGAACGTGAGTGCCAGCACGGCACCTTCGGCGCGCGTTAATGAAAAGCGCGGCAAAAACAAGAGAACGTATGCCGCCACCGTCACGTGAAAGCGAAAATGCCATTCTTCACGCAAGCATCGCCACAAACCGCGAAACGCGTACCCGAAACCTTTAAGAATCTTCCAGCACATAACTGCTCCCGCGGGGTAACCCGACCTGTTTCATAACGGTTTCTTCTTTTTCACGCATGCGCACGGCTTCCAGTCCACCCTGCACGTGATCGTAACCCAAAAGATGAAGCATGGAATGTACCGTCAGATACCCCACTTCGCGGTTGAACGAATGGCCGTAATCCGCCGCTTGTTTTTCCGCTTGTTCAAGCGACAGCACAATGTTGCCAAGCATGACTTCTTCGGTTTCGGGATGCACGTCATATTCCCCGTTTTCACCAAGCGGGAAGGACAACACGTCGGTAGGGGCGTCAATGCCGCGTTGCTCCATATTGACCTGATGAATGCGGTCGTTATCCACCAACGTGACGTCCACCTGCGCGTTTCCGTCAAAGTTTTCCAGTTCCAGTACCGCGTGGCAGCACCGACGGATCAGCATGCGCAGACCGGTCGGGATCTTCACGGTACGTTGTTGATTTTCAATGTCGACTCGAAGTTTTTTCAGCATGACGATTTTGCTTCCTTTCTTTGTTCTTCTCATATCTCTCATACGCTTCAATGATGCGTTGCACCAACTGATGCCGCACCACGTCTTTTTGCGTAAACGTACAAATGGATACGTCTTCCACGTCCTTGAGCACCCGCATGACTTCCCGCAGACCGCTTTGTTTACCGCTTGGCAGGTCAATCTGCGTAATATCACCGGTGACCACCATTTTGGAATTGAACCCCAAACGGGTCAGAAACATCTTCATCTGTTCGGGTGTTGTGTTTTGCGCTTCATCCAGAATCACAAAACTGTCATCCAGCGTCCGACCGCGCATATATGCAAGCGGTGCGATCTCAATGTTGCCGCGTTCCAGATACTTTTGATACGTTTCAGTACCCAGCATATCAAACAACGCATCGTACAAAGGACGCAGGTACGGGTCAACTTTGGACTGCAAGTCCCCCGGCAGAAATCCCAGTTTTTCCCCCGCTTCCACCGCCGGCCGTGTCAAAATAATGCGATTGACCTGTTTGGCGCGGAACGCCTCCACCGCCATTGCCACCGCCAGATAGGTTTTACCCGTACCGGCAGGGCCGATGCCGAGCACCACCGTGTTATCGCGAATGGCTTCCACGTATCGCTTTTGACCCAATGTTTTCGGTTTAATGGGGCGACCCTTTGCCGTGATGCAAATACTGTCCCCCGTCAGCGCGGGCAGTTCATCATCGTTTCCCTCATTCACCAACATCAAAACATACCGCACGTTTTGCTCGGTCAGCTGTTCACCGCGGTTAATCAGTTGCAACAACCCCTCGATCGCGCGGATCGCTTTGGCAACACCTTCCGGTTCACCGCTGATCTTCAGATCACTGTCACGGCTGATGACCGATACCGCAAACTGTTGCTCGATCAAACGGATATTCTCATCAAAATTCCCAAACAAAGCCACTGCTTGTTCCATACGGTCAACGTTGATGATCTGTTCCATGACAGCCGCCCCCTTTGATACTATTCTGTATATTGTACCATAAATTCATGCGGATGTCATTAGTCAAAATACCGATTTTCACTCCTTTTTCTCGTGCATTTGCAAGGATTGCCATAAACCGATCGGCTCCACGCAGGTATATTGCCCGCAAACGGTCCACCCGTCTGCGGTTTGGGTAGCGGTAATACGTTCCTCTTGTACTTGTATGGTATCCCCCCATTCCGAACGGGCGAGCGCCAACCGTGCCACGGCTTCTTCATACGTTTCTTGCTCGTTGCGCACCACGGTGACCGTTTCCTGTTCTTCTCGTTTTTGCACCTCAATACCGATCGGTAACGTTTTGCCGTACGCGCGCAACAAGTGCATCGTGGTGGTGGCGTTGCGCCACGGTTCACCCGACGTATACAGAGGAAACCGCACGCCGAGCACATACAACGAAGGGCGCACCTTGGGAAACGGTTTCTCCGCCGTCACCGTTTCTTCAAACGGAACGGATATTGCAAGCTCGCGTTCGGTGCGTGCCAACACCGTACCCTGTGCATGTTTTAAAAGCGGTCCGACTTTACTGTCCACCACACCGCCGATCAGCAAACTTCCCTCGGTAACGGCATCCCCCACCTTGACCGCCGCCTGACCGTTTTCGCAATCGATCGAAACGATCACCCCGTCCCGCGATGCCACAATGTTGGCGGGTTCGTTTGACGTAATGGGTTCGGATGGTGTCCGTTCTCGCACTTCCACGTATGCCACACTGCCGGTTTGATTGACGGTAAGCCACACCAGTTGCGGTAACTGTTCCAACGCCGTCAACTGCAACTGCGGCAGATCCACCTTGTCAAATACCGCCCCCTCGTATACACCGAGCGGGCGTAGCACCTCGCGGATCGCACTCTCGGGCACCTGCTCGTTCCCGTTTACACGCACCGTCCAGATGCGGGCAGACAGCAATTGCAAGACTACCGCAAACAACACCATCCCGCAAACCCACCCGAACCGATACCGAAACGGGCGAATGTGAAACCACATTCCTTGGCGTTTGCGCACACGCATCCGCACCGATGCCGCCTTTGCCACCGGGCGTAAGAAGCGGTAATCATCCGCTCGGCATCGACAAAACAGTGAAATATCCCGCCGTGTAATATCCCACAAAGCGATCTCCCGTTTACGCGCTTCGTTCAAAAACCGTTCCGGGAAACCGCCCTCACATTCGATCTGTACCGTTGCCCAGTACACGGTGTTCCCCCCTTTTTACAAAAACTCCAGCGACAGTAACCGCCCCGTCACCACGGCACACGTGGGGTTCAAATTGGTCATGCACAGTTCGCGCCCCGTAAACCGCACCGTACCGTTGTCAACGCGCAATTCGATCACGTCCTCATCGTATTTCACAATGCCGCGGCACCCCTCTATCATCGCGCGGCGGTTCCCGCACAATTCCATGTGGGATGCCTCGGTGAGAACACCTGTCGGCAACGATAACGCAACTTCTGCCTGTCTGCGTGTCGGTTTTTTCATCACAGCGTCACCTCTCGTTTATATCTATGAGCCAGAGCCCCGAATAATACACCGCCAACACCATATATATAAACCGAAAGGAAGAGTCTGTATGTACATAAAACACGTTTCCCTGCACCGAGTCCGCACTTGTTTTTTCGGTTTGATATTGGCGGCGGCAACCGTTTTCCTGTTGATGTACCCGGCAGCTGCCGCGGCGGGGATCAGCCGTGGGTTGTCCGTTTGCGCTTCGGTGATCATTCCCACACTGTTCCCGTTTTTGGTCATCAGCGGACTGACCGCACGTTCCGGTGTTGCGGCCGCAATCGGGCGGCGGCTGGAGCGGCCGACCCGCCGCTTATTTGGTCTTCCCGGGTGTGCCGCTCCCGCCGTTCTGCTCGCCTGCTTCGGCGGCTATCCTGCGGGCGGCGCGGCGGTTGCCGATCTGGTACACACCGGTCAACTTACCCGTGACGAGGGCGAACGCATGCTGCGCTTTTGCGTGTGCGGCGGTCCCGGGTTTATCCTTGTCACCGTCGGCAGCCGTCTGATGAACAGCACACCGCTCGGTCTTATTCTGTTTGCCGCCAACCTGTTATCGGCTTTTTTGATCGGTACGATCAGTGCACCGCACACAGCACGGCGGGGCGGCAGTATGACGCGCCGTCCCGCACCCGTTTCGATCGCCGAGGCGTTCACACAATCCGTATCCGCCGCGTGTCAGACGTTGCTGAACACATGCGGGTTTGTCACGGTATTCTCCACCGTTTTAGCGTTACTGGATGCCTGCCTTCCCTCGTCTCCCGCGTTGCTTTCTTGCCTGTTGGAAGTCAGTTGCGGGTGCATCCGTGCCGCCGCCTTGCGTGAAGCCGCACCGCTGGTACTGGGATTCACGGTGGGATTCGGCGGGTTGTCGGTTCACTGTCAGATCGCCGCCGCCTTTACAGGCACCGGTGTGATTACGCCCCGTTTTTGGGTGTTCCGCTTTTTTCACGGGGCACTGACCGCCTTACTCACAGTTTTGTTGTTGCGTATTATCCCCATCACCATACCGGTTTTCGGTATGGCGGGAGGTCCCGTGGTAGAAGCCTTTTCAGGCGGTGTTACCGTGTCGGTTTTTACGCTCATATTGTGCGGAATTTGGTTGCTTTCTGTTGACAAAGGAAACGGAGTAACCTATAATAAAACACATATCAGCACGTAAGTTTTGAAGGATGTGACAACATGAAACGGAAATTATACGGTAACGACATCACCCCCGTTTGCGAGATCTGTGCCAACGGTCGGTTTTCGTCGGACGGTAAGGTGATCTTGTGCTTGCGCAAAGGCATCATGCCGCCCTCGGCGCACTGTCGGAAATTCCGTTATGACCCGCTTCGCCGCATCCCGTACATCCAACCGGAATTGCAAAACTACACGGAAGCTGATTTCCGTTTAGATTAAGGGGGAGTCAACCATGAGTCAGGAACCGATCATTGTCACCCGTAACAAAGACGTTGAGCACATCGTCAACGCCGCCGCCAACCAGGGGCATTACTCGGCCACCAAACCGAAAGATCCGCGGTTTACGTTGCTGTGCGCCGCAGATGTGCATCACAGCATTACGCAGCTTGCTAACATGGTTGACTATCTAAACGCTATGGACGCCATTGATGCCGGTATCCACCTTGGTGATATGCAGGCAGGCGATTATGCACAAAATGACGGCACCTGGTATACCAACGAAGTGGCGCGTGCCGAAAAACCGTTTTTCTCGGTCGTCGGCAATCACGACGGCGGCAACTCGGACAAGCAGGAGATCTGCGGCACGGTTCAGCAGGTGTTTGACAAGTTCTTTGCTCCCGTTTCGGATAAAGCCGGCATCGAAAATCTCACAAAACCCTATTACGCGAAAAATTTTGATGAATACCGGGTGTCGGTGATCGTCCTCAATAACTATGATAACCCCGATGACCGTCTGGAAAACGGTGATTTCGCCGTCAACCGCGGTTTTGAGGCCATGCGACCGGAACAAATCCCTGGTTCATCGACACACTGCGCGAAATTCCGGAAGGCTATCACGTGATCGTCGCCCGTCATTCATTTGAGGGATATGCCGTCATGGAACCGTGCAACTGGACGCAGGTAAACCGCGGTATCAGCCCCGGCGACCGCGGCTTGTTATACAGCAAAGAAACCAATCCCATTGCCGATATTGTGGACGCGTGGGTGCGCAGCGGCGTGCTTAAACGCACCTATCCCGTGAACGAACAATATGCCGAATACTTTGAAGATCTGACGGTGGATGCCGACTTTACCGAGCGCGGCCCCGGCAACTTTGTGTGCCACCTGCTCGGTCACTGCCACCGCGACGGTATTGCACACGTGAAGCAATATCCCAATCAGAAGATCGTGTCGCTTGCCTCCGCCTGCTCGGACGGTTGGCAAAATTACGATTCCGATCTCCCCCGTTATCCCGGCACCAAAGCGGAAGATTGCCTCACAACGTTGTCGGTAGATCCCATCAACCGCAACATTTGTCTGGTGCGCGTGGGCAGTAATATCACCAACACGATGGTGGATCGTACATTTATCGCCATTCCGTATTAAAAAATTTTGCTTTTGCTCTTGACAAGCGCCCGCCGCTCTGTTATAATGTGTGTAAAGCAAATTCCTTTACAGGAAACGCTTGGAACTTCCGAGCGTTTTTTGTTTTGGCAGAAAGGGGGATAAATCACATGGCAAAAAACATGGAGATCGTATGGTTGTTTGATTTTTACGGCGATATGTTGACGGATAAACAACGCAACGTGTTTGAATTGTATTATGAAGAGGATTTGTCCCTTGCTGAAATTGCGGAAAGTCAGGATATCACACGGCAGGGTGTGCGGGATTCCATCAAACGTGCCGAGGCACAGATGATCGAAATGGAAGAGCGGTTACACTTGGCGGCGCGGTTTCGCGATATGCGTGACGGCCTGGAATCCATCCGTGAAGCGGCGCAGGATATCCAGATGCTCAACGACCGTACCCGTTACTCTCGCGAGATTGACGAGCGCTCCAAGCGCATCGTACAGTTGGCGGATGAATTGAGAGAGAGGTAAGCGCCGTGGCATTTGAAGGTCTGTCCGAAAAACTCTCTGCCGCATTCAAGCGGTTAAAGAATAAAGGTAAGTTGTCCGAGTCCGATGTCAAAGAAGCCATGCGCGAAGTGCGCCTTGCTTTGTTGGAAGCGGACGTCAACTATAAAGTTGCCAAAGATTTCACGGCAACCGTTGCCGAGCGTGCTGTCGGTGAAAAGGTGATGGAAAGCCTCACGCCGGCACAAATGGTCATCAAACTGGTCAACGAAGAATTGACCAACCTGATGGGCGGCGAAGCCGCCAAACTGGCTCACGCCAATCGCCCGCCGTGCATCATTATGATGTGCGGTCTGCAGGGTTCCGGTAAAACCACGCATTCCGCCAAACTGGCAAAAATGCTCAAAGGACAAGGACACCGCCCGTTGCTGGTCGCGTGTGACGTATACCGTCCCGCCGCCATCACGCAGTTGCAGGTGGTCGGTTCTAACGCGGGCGTGCCGGTGTTTGAACGCGGCACCGCCGATCCCGTGCACATCGCCAAAGAAGCGGTTGCTCACGCCAAGGATCACGGCAACGATTATGTGATTCTGGATACCGCCGGCCGTCTGCATATTGACGAACAACTGATGGCGGAACTTAAAAATATCCGTGAAGCGGTCTCGCCGCAGGAAATTCTGCTTGTGGTGGATGCCATGACCGGTCAGGACGCGGTCAACGTTGCACAATCGTTCAACGAAACGTTGTCCATTGACGGTGTCATCTTAACAAAACTCGACGGTGATACCCGTGGCGGTGCGGCGTTATCGGTCCGCGCAGTCACCGGCAAGCCGGTCAAGTTCGCGGGTACCGGCGAAAAACTGGACGATCTGGAAGTGTTCCATCCGGCGCGGATGGCATCGCGTATTCTCGGCATGGGTGATGTGATGTCGCTCATCGAAAAAGCGCAACAACAGATCGATGAAAAAGAAGCCGAAGAACTGGCGCGTAAAATGCAGCAGGACACGTTCGACTTCAACGATATGTTGGATCAATTCCGTCAGATCCAGAAAATGGGCGACATCAAAAGTCTGCTCGGCATGATTCCCGGCATGGGCAAACAACTCAAGGATGTGGATATCGATGAGCGGCAGTTCGCCCGCATTGAAGCCATCATCCTGTCCATGACGGAAAAAGAACGTCGCAAACCCGATATCATCAATCCGTCACGCAAACGGCGTATCGCCGCCGGATGCGGTATGCGCGTGGAAGACGTGAACCGCCTGCTCAAGCAGTACGATACCATGAAACAACTCATGAAACGTATGAAAAACATGGGCAAAAAAGGCGGTCGCGGCATGATGATGCCCGGCTTTGGCGGCAAAGGTAATCCGTTCGGTTTCTAATGTCAACCGTTTTGGTTGGTAGGAATATATTTTAACAGTACTTTTTGGAGGTAACCAACATGGCAGTAAAAATCAGACTGCGCCGCATGGGCGCAAAGAAAGCTCCCTTCTATCGCGTTGTGGTGGCGGATTCCCGTTATCCCCGTGACGGCCGTTTCATCGAAGAGATCGGCTACTACAATCCGCTGGAAGAGCCGGCAGTTGTGAAAATCGACACCGAGAAAGCTCAGAAATGGATCGCCAACGGCGCTCAGCCCACCGATACCGTGAAAGATCTTTTGAAGAAAGTCGGCATGTAAGGAAAGGCTGAACACCGATGAAAGACTTATTGTTGACCATCGCGCGTGGTCTTGTGGACGATCCCGATGCGGTAACCGTCACGCAGGATGAACCCGCGGAAGACGGCACGATCGTGTTCCACCTTCGTGTCGCGGCAGACGATATGGGTCGTGTGATCGGCAAGCAGGGCCGCATTGCCAAAGCAATGCGTACCGTCATGCGTGCTGCCGCTACCCGTCAGGATGCCAAAGTGTCGGTTGAGATCGACGACTGATACAAAAGCAAACCTCTCACAACGGTGTTGTGAGAGGTTTTTTCCAAAGGAGGACACCATGGCAAAACTGCAGTTTTTGGAAGCCGGTGAGATCGTCGGCACACACGGTGTGCGGGGAGAGGTGCGCGTTCGTCCCGAATGTGACTCACCCGCGCAATTTTGTACGTTGCGCACGGTTTATCTGGACGCCGAAGGCAATCGATCCGTTCGCATGAAAGCGCGTACACACAAAAATATCGCCCTTGCCAAATTGGACGGTGTGGATACCGTGGAAGCCGCGGCAGCGTTGCGCGGGACCATGTTGTACCTCAACCGCCGTGACCTCAAATTGGAAAAAGGCCGTTATTTCATCTGTGATCTGATCGGTGCGCAAGTCGTGGATGACGATACGGATGAAGTGTACGGTACGTGTACCGATGTAACACACACCGGTTCCAACGACGTGTATCACCTGCGCACATCCGATGGGCGCGAGATCCTGATCCCCGCGATCCCCGATGTGATCCGCAAAGTGGATATTGAGCGCGATACCATCCGAATTTTTCCCATGTTAGGATTGTTTGACGATGAGAATTGATTTTCTGACCCTGTTCCCCGATTCCTGCAACACCATGCTTGGCGAAAGCATTATCGGCCGTGCACGTGAACGGGGAATTCTGGACTTTCATTTCCACCAGATTCGCGATTATACCGAAAATCGGCAAAAGCAGGTGGATGACTACCCGTACGGCGGCGGCATGGGTATGGTGATGAACGCCCAACCCATCGCCGACTGTTTCCGCGCGGTGTGTGAACAGATCGGGCACCGTCCCCACTTCATTTATTTATCGCCGCAAGGCAAAACACTCACGCAAAAGCGTGCGCGCGAACTGGCGCAGTTGCCGGAGATCTGTCTGCTTTGCGGGCATTATGAAGGTGTGGACGAACGCGTATTGGATGCCATGGTGGACGAACAGATCTCCATTGGCGATTACGTGTTGACCGGCGGCGAATTGCCCGCGCTCGTGTTGGCGGATTGCATTTCCCGCATGATCCCCGGCGTGTTGTCCGATGAGATCTGCTTCACGGAAGAAAGTCATTTTGCCTCGCTGCTCGAATACCCGCAGTATACGCGCCCTGCCGTATGGGAAGGTCGTGAAGTGCCGCCCGTTTTATTATCGGGACATCATGAGAATATTGCGGCGTGGCGGCGGGAACAATCCTTATTGCGCACGCTCCGTCATCGTCCCGATTTATTGGAAACCGCAGACCTGACACCCAAAGAAAAAGCGTTTTTGGAAGACCAAAAGCGTGATAGTCACTAAAAACCTTTCAACAACCCCGTCATTTTGAACAATTCCGACAGTTTGGTTTTTTTCAAAATAGGGCAGGCTTCCAAAATTTCAAAAATCGTGTTTTTTTGCGCGTTTTTTGTTTGACGGTTGCGTAGTTTGTGCTATACTATGTATAGTGATAAGTTTTTAGACGTGATGAGAGAGGGAGATTTCATTATGTGTGTTAAAGATGTTTTGGTTCAGAACCAAGTCGGTCTGCATGCTCGTCCGGCCACTTTTTTCATTCAGAAAGCGAACGAATTCAAATCGTCCATTTGGGTTGAAAAAGAGGAGCGTCGCGTCAACGCAAAAAGCTTGTTGGGTGTTTTGTCGCTCGGTATCGTAGGCGGCACCACCATCCGCATCATTGCGGACGGCAACGATGAAGAAGCCGCTGTGGATGCTTTGGTATCCTTGGTACAGTCCGGTTTCACGGAGTAAAATTGTGTATTCGCAAGGCGCAGCCGGTACGGCTGCGCCTTTTTGTCTTGAAAGGGAGGTGAGTTTGTGGATAAAAAGCAGGAACTTCGCAAAGCCGCTATGGCGTTGCCCACCGATCCCGGTGTGTACATCATGAAAGATCACACCGGCACGGTCATTTACATCGGCAAAGCAAAAATTCTCAAAAATCGCGTCAGCCAGTATTTCGGCTCTGACACCAACCATACCGAAAAGGTGCGGCAGATGGTCAGCCGCGTGGATCGGTTTGATTACATTGTCACCGGCAGTGAGTTTGAAGCGTTGGTGCTGGAATGTTCGCTGATCAAACAGTATTCCCCCAAGTATAACATTCTGTTAAAAGACGATAAAGGGTATCACTATATCCGCATCTCGCCGCCTCCGTATTCCCGCATCAGTGAAGCTAAACAAAAAGAAGATGACGGCGCGCGGTATATCGGACCGTACTTGTCGTCGTTTGCCATTAAGCAGGCGGTGGACGAAGTCAACAAACTGTTTGAACTGTCCACCTGCCGTAAACCGCTTTGTTTCCGCCGCGCCACTGACCGCCCGTGTCTGAATCATTATATCGGGCAATGTTGCGCCCCCTGCACCGGCAGGATCGCCCCCGCCGATTATGCGGAACGGGTGGAGCAAGCGATCACGTATCTCACCCAAGGACGGCACAAACTGGCGGCGTCTTTGCGTAAACGCATGGAAGCTGCCGCGGAAAATCTGGATTTTGAAACCGCCGCACGGTTGCGCGATCGCCTGCGCGCTTTGGAAAAACTGAACGCCACGCAGAAAGTGGTGCAATCCCGCGTCAAGCGGCAGGATATTGTTGCCGTTGCCGTATCACAAGGCGTTGCCTGCTTTGAGGTCTTCCGTTTTCATGACGGCGCCTTGTCCGACCGTGAACATTTCACGGTTGACCCGTCCGTTGACCTGCCCGCTCTCCGCGCGGAATTTTTGCGCCGCTATTATTCCCTGCGTGATTCGGTTCCGCCGCGCATCGTATTGGACGGTGAGATCGAAGACGCCGCGTTGCTGGAAGAATGGTTAACACAAAAGGCAGCGGAAAACGGCGCGCGGTATACGGTGCGGTTTGTGTATCCGGAACGCGGTGAACAAGCGCAACTGCTTGCTATGTGCCGCGATAACGCCGCCGAACGGGTGGCACAACAACTCAGCATGCGCGGGCGCGACGTTGCCGCGTTATCGGAACTGCAACAGTTATTGGGATTGCCCGAACCGCCCGCCCGCATTGAAAGTTACGATATTTCTCACACCGGCGGCAGTGAAGTGGTGGGTGCCATGGTGGTATTCCAAAACGGCAAACCGCTCAAATCCGCTTACCGCCGTTTCGCCATCAAAACCGTTGTCGGGCAGGATGACTATGCCTGCATGCGTGAGGTGCTGGACCGCCGCTTGCGGGAACACCAAACGTCGCCCGATGACGCGGGCTTCGGCACGCTTCCCGATCTCATTTTGCTGGACGGCGGCAAAGGTCATGTTGCCGCCGTGAAACCGCTTGTTGACAGTTTCGGGCACGGTATTCCCGTGTTCGGTCTTGTCAAAGACTCCCATCATCGCACCCGCGCTATCACGGAAATCGGCGCAGAACTGTCCATGAGTGCCTGCCGCAGTGCGTTCTCCCTGGTTTCTGCCATTCAGGATGAAGTGCACCGCTTTGCCATTACCTACCACCGCCAAAAACGCCGTAAACAAAGCACGGTTTCTTCCTTGACTGATATTGAGGGAATCGGTGCCAAACGCTCCGCACTGTTATTGCGTCATTTCGGCTCCCTGCGCGCCGTGCGTGAGGCAACCGTTGATCAACTCGCCGCGGTCAAGGGTATGACGCGGCCTGCGGCGGAGAAAATCGTCGACTATTATCGGGAAAAATAGTACGCTTCCCCTTGCAATACCCCAAAAAGGTATGCTATACTAAAGTGCAGAGGGATTTTGCGGCGCCGTGAGGAGCATCCCGAAAGGAGAAAACGCCATGGATATATTCGTGGAACAATTGGTCAAAAAGAAAAAAAGTACGGGGCAGATCGTTGCCATTGCCGGCACGATTCTGTTGGCTTTGATACTGTTGGCGCTTTCCGTCTTGCTCATCGGTATCGTTGGCCCGTTGTCCGCCATCATCATTGTGGCGGTGTTTTACGGTGCTTGGTATCTGTTGACCGCGCAAAACATTGAATATGAATATTGCGTCACCAACGGTGATATCGATATTGACCGCATCGTTGCTCAGCGCAAACGGGAACGCATCGTATCGGTTGCCGGCCGCAAGATTGAAAGTGCGGGACGGTACGTGCCGGAAAAATGGACGGGTCGCAATATTGATCGCACCGTGGTCGCCGCACCGTCTGACCGTGAAGAGAATTTGTATTATTTCACGTATCACAGTAAAAAACGCGGCAACACGTTGGTGATCTTCCAACCGGATGACCGCGTAAAAGAATCCTTGTATGAGGGATTGCCCAAACTGGTGCAACTGGATTGGGACAAAGACGAATAAGTATACAAAAGGCAGCCAACGGCTGCCTTTTTTCAAAGGAGAAAACCATGGATATTCCTCAACACATTCGCGCGTGTTTTCCGCCGCGTAAAGTAGATAGTCACAAGGGCACGTACGGCACGTTGCTTTCGGTCTGCGGCAGTTACGGCATGGTGGGTGCCGCCGTGTTGGCAGCGCGTGCCGCAGGCCGTTGCGGAACGGGTTTGGTGGTATCGGCAGTACCCAAATCGGTCTACCCCATCGCCGCCGCGCAACTGCCCGAAGTGGTGTTCTGCCCCCTTGCCGAGGGGTCTGCCGCCGCTAAAATGACACAAATGCAACCGTTTTTGAAAAAGGCAACCGCGGTGTTGATCGGATGCGGACTCGGCAACACCGCCCAAACCGCAGAACTGGTTACTGCTTTGTTTGCGCAAACCGAAACCCCGATTATTTTGGATGCAGACGGCATAAATGCGGCGGCGCGGCATATATCTATAGTAGAAGCAGCGCACGCACCGCTCATCCTGACTCCGCATCCTGCCGAACTTGCGCGGTTACTGAATCTGACCGTCGCACAAGTGCAGGCGGATCGGCAAACCGTTGCCAAAACCGCCGCTCGGCGTTTTGGGGCAACCGTGGTACTGAAAGGGCACCGCACCGTGATCGCTCAACCAAACGGAACGGTGTTTGTAAACGATACCGGCAACCCCGGCATGGCAGTCGCCGGAAGCGGCGACGTGCTCGCCGGCATAATTGCCGGACTGGCGGCACAAGGGTTATCTCCGTGGGATGCCGCTTGTTGCGGTGTATATCTGCACGGCGCGGCCGGTGATCGCGCCGCCGCAAAGGTTTCGCAACACGCGTTGTTGCCAACCGACATAATGGATGAGCTGGGTGCGCTGTTTCTGCAACTTGAACAATAGGAGTCGAACAGCTTATGCGCCGTCGCTTAGCGACTGTTTTGTGTTTATTCATTCCCCTTGTCTGCACGGCTTGTCATAAGCCCAAACCCGCAGATCCGCTGACCACGGATTTTGTCTGTGAGTTTCGGGCGCAGTACAACAACATGACCGCCGCGGGAACACTCACCCGCCGCACCGCCGATACGTTACAGTTGGACTTTTCAGAACCCCAAACACTGAATGGGTTGTCTGCGGAATGGAACGGCGATGCCGTTACCCTTCAGTATCTGGGACTGTCCTATACGGTGGACTCTGCCAAACTGCCGGAGCAGGCGTTGGGCGAACAATTACTGCAGGCGTTCAACGCGGCATTACACGGTGAGGGAGAACGCACAGAGAAAGACGGTCAAATTACCGTAACCGGTCTTGCGGGGGATCTTCCGTACACGTATGTGTACGATGCCCAAAGCGGCGCGCCGCTTTCGCTCACCGTCCCCGCACTCCCGCTCTCGGTCACCTTTTCAAATGTAAAAACGTCCCCATAAAATAAGCACCGACTGACATTCTGTCAGTCGGTGCTTTTGATTATGTCCCCAAAAGAGTCATGTGACAGATTCCCGCAAAATCGCGGATCCAGTAACTGGCAAGCAGGTACCACGGCGTATGCGCCGTGATAGCACCCGAAACCGTCAACCCGGCGCGCTTTACAAATTGTTGCGCACGGAACTGGTGAAATTCCTGCGTGACGATCGCCACGTTCGGGTTCAGATGTTCCTGCTCAATGAGTTCGCGGGAATGGCAAATGTTTTCATACGTACTGGTGGAACGGTCTTCCTCGTAAATACGTTCCTCGGCAATGCCGCGTTCCACAAGCCACCGTTTCATGACACTCGCCTCAGTGCAGATCTCATCGGGGCCCTGCCCGCCCGATACAATGCAGACGGCTTGCGGGTGTTCTTCCAGATACGCCTGCGCCGCCTCCAAACGCGTGCGCAGGGACAAACTGGGACGGTCACCGCGCAACGCAGCACCCAACACGATCACGGTCGCTTCTTCGCTTGGTTGTTTGGCACACGCCGCGATCATAAATCCCGACACCACGACAAACAACAAGAGTAACGCCGCCACCAATGCGGTAACAACGATCAACACGCCTTTCCAAACGGCATTTTGCCAGCACGAAGCCACAAACCGTGCCACGTGCGGAAACCAAATACACACCGCCAAACCGGCACCACCCACCAACACCATGGTGATACAGCCCGCGTGAAACCGACCGTTAAACGTCGGCAAAACGCCCCAGACCGCAATGCCACCGCACACGATTGCAAGCACAATACGCAGGAGTGTTTTCGGCATATCGGTATCCATCCTTTCCTTAAAACAAAACGCGGCACCGCCAAAACGGTGCCGCATCCATACAAGTTTAGATCTTCCGTACACGGATAACGCCGTCGATCGCCTGAATACCGTCGATCACGTTCGCGGGAACGTCGCCGACAATATCGAGCACCGTATACGCGTTGTCTTTCTTGGAACGGTTGGTCAACGTATCAATGTTGACGCCCGCTTCGGAAACCACACCGCTGATCTGTGCCAACATATTGGGCACGTTACGGTGCAACACGCAGATGCGCACATCGCCGCTCTTCTCCACGTCCATGGCGGGGAAGTTCACCGAATTGCGGATCACACCGCGCTCCAGATACGCTTTGAGTTCATCTGCCGCCATCATGGCACAGTTATCTTCACTTTCGGGAGTGGAAGCCCCCAGGTGCGGGATCGCGATCACGTTTTCCACGCACAACATTTCATCGGACGGGAAGTCCACCACGTACGCCGCCACTTTACCGTCTGCCAGAGCAGCGATCATGGCTTCGCTGTCCACCAACTCGCCGCGGGCGAAGTTTAAAATGCGCACGCCGTCTTTCATGGTGGCAATGCTTTCTTTGCCGATCATGCCGCGGGTACCGTCGTTGAGCGGTACGTGCACCGTGATGTAATCGCATTCTGCAAAGATCTGCTCCATGCTGGCGGCATGATGGATCGAACGGGACAGGCTCCACGCCGCATCCACCGACAGGTACGGGTCATAACCGTACACTTCCATACCAAGCGATTTAGCAGCATTGGCAACCAAAATACCAATAGCGCCCAAACCAATAACACCCAGTTTTTTGCCCAGAATTTCGGGACCGCCAAACTGGCTCTTGCCTTTTTCAACCAACTTGCCGACTTCCGCGCCCTTACCCTTAAGGGTCGTTGCCCATTCGATTGCCGGCACCACTTTACGGGATGCGAGCAGCAAACCGGCGATCACCAATTCTTTTACGGCATTGGCGTTGGCACCGGGGGTGTTGAATACCACAATGCCTTCATCACTGCAACGGTCAAGCGGAATGTTGTTGACACCGGCACCGGCACGGGCGACCGCGAGCAACGATTTCGGGAATTCCATATCGTGCATGGCGGCGGAACGCACCATTACGCCAACCGGTTCTTTAACGTCGTCGCCAATCACGTAACCGGCGCCGAAACGCTCGGTACCGCACGCGGCGATCTTATTGAGTGTTAAAATTTCCATAGTAATTCTCCTTTATGCCTTGCGAGATTGAATGGGGTGAAAAGACCCGAAATCAGCCGCTTTGCGGCAAGTTCAAGTGGGTCGTGTCACCTTATGCGTTGGCTTCTTCAAAAGCCTTCATGAACGCAACCAGTTTCTCCACACCTTCCGTGGGCATGGCGTTGTAGATCGAAGCGCGCATACCGCCAACCGAACGGTGACCTTTCAGGTTCACAAAACCGGCGGCCGTTGCCTCTTTGACAAACTTGGCATCCAATTCCTCATCACCCGTCACAAACGGTACGTTCATGAGCGAACGGTCTTTCTTTTCAACCGTGCCCTTGAACATTTTGGACGAATCCAGGAAATCATACAGGATCGCGGCTTTCTTCTCGTTGATGGCTTTCATCTTCTCCAAACCGCCGATCTCATTTTTCAACCACTCCAGCACCAGTTTGCACACGTAAATGGTGTAGCAAGGCGGGGTGTTGAACATGGAATCGTTATCCGCATGGGTCTGATAATTGAACATGGTGGGGGTGATCTCCTGCGCATTGCCGATGAGATCTTCACGGATGATCACAACCGTCAGACCGGCAGGTGCCATGTTCTTCTGTGCACCGGCATACAGAATGCCAAAGCGCGATACGTCGATCGGCTCGGACAAAATGCAGGACGAAACGTCAGCCACCAGCGGCACGTCACCGGTTTCCGGCAACTTGGTAAACTTGGTGCCGTAAATGGTGTTGTTCATGCAGATGTGGAAATAATCCGCATCTTTGGTGAAATCTGCTTCGTTCCACTCGGGGATATACGAGAACGTCTTATCCTTGGAACTGGCAACTACATTTGCCTCACCGTAACGGGCGGCTTCTTTGTATGCCTTGGTTGCCCATTGACCGGTCAGAATAAAATCGGCTTTGCCGCTCTTGTTGAGCAGGTTCAGCGGGATCATCGCAAACTGCGAGGAAGCACCGCCCTGCAAAAACAGCACTTTATAGTTATCCGGAATGTTCATGATCTCCCGCAGAAGAGCCTCACACTCCTTGATGATGGCATCGTACACCTTCGATCGATGCGACATCTCCATTACAGACTGACCGGATCCCTGATAATCCAGCATCTCTTCCGCCGCACGTTTCAGAACGCTTTCCGGCAGCACGGAAGGGCCGGCCGAAAAATTGTATACTCTTGCCATGATTCATTCCTCCAATAGAATAATAGAATTACTGTTATTTTACTCCTATTCTTCCGAATAGTCAACCAAAACTTACGGCCTTTGTCAAACTTTTAACAATTCGTCCTCTTGCATATTTCGGGGATATACAGTATACTGAAATTGAACCCCAATTCACGATAAGGTGGGAACTGTTTATGACAATTGCAGATGTACAAAAAATTTTGAAAGCCGAGATCGTATGCGGCAACAATCTGGATGCCGAAGTGCACAATGCTTGCGGCAGCGATATGATGAGTGACGTGCTGGCCTTTGTGAAAGATCAGTCCGTTTTGTTGTCAGGTCTGGTCAACACGCAGGTGGTACGCACCGCGGAAATGATGGACATGTTGTGCATCGTATTTGTCCGCGGTAAAGAACCGACCGCCGAGATGATCGCTTTGGCTGAAGAGTTCGGTATTGTCCTGATGAAAACACCGTTGCGTATGTTTACCGCTTGCGGTCTGTTGTATCAAAGCGGTTTAACCGGCGGCGACAAACAGTGAGGTGACCGCACGTGAAATACCATTATGAAGTATCCGGGGACGATTTCACCCGCGCGGGTGAAGCCTCCGGTGCGGTCAAAGCCACGTTAAAGCGGTTGGGTTTTCCGCCGGAAGTGATTCGCCGCGTCGCCATCGCGATGTATGAGGGCGAGATCAACATGGTGATCCACGCAGACGGCGGTGACATCAATGTGGACGTTGAACCCGATCTCATCACCATGGTGCTCAGCGACCGCGGTCCCGGCATCCCCGATATTGATAAAGCCATGCAGGAAGGCTTCTCCACCGCCCCCGAAACCGTGCGCAATTTGGGATTCGGCGCGGGCATGGGTCTTCCGAACATTAAAAAATATACCGATTCGTTGGATATTGCCACCGAACTCGGCAAAGGTACGACCATCACCATGACGGTACGTGTTGCCTGATTACAAGGAGTGCTCGTATGGAACGTATTTTACATTCCGTTACGTTGGATCGCGATAAATGTGTGGGTTGCACCCACTGTGTGAAGCGGTGTCCCACGCAAGCCATCCGCGTGCGCGACGGAAAAGCCGTGATCACGGATGCCCGTTGCATCGATTGCGGCGAATGTATCCGCGTCTGTCCTCACCATGCCAAAAAAGCCCGTCACGATACTCTGGCGGCTTTGGAAAATTATCGTTATACCATTGCCCTGCCCGCACCGGCACTGTATGGGCAATTTCATAATCTGGATGATATCGACGTGGTGTTATCCGGACTTATTAAGCTCGGCTTTGACCAGGTGTTTGAAGTATCGCGCGGCGCGGAGATCGTATCCGATGCCACGCGCAAACTCATGGCGGACGGACTACTCAAGAAACCGGTCATCAGTTCCGCCTGCCCCGCAGTTGTGCGGCTTATTCAGATCCGTTTTCCGGATCTGTGCGATCACGTATTGCCGATGAAAGCACCTATGGAAGTCGCCGCCGCGCTGGCGCGTCAACGCGCCATGGCACAGACCGGCTACGCACCGGATGAGATCGGTATTTTCTTCATCTCACCGTGCCCCGCCAAAGTAACCGACGTGCGCTTCCCCATCGGTGATTCGCACTCGCACGTCAACGGCGTACTGTCCATTGCGGATATTTATCCCAAATTGGTACATGAGATGAACCATCTGGAAGAGGTGGAGCATTTGTCCAATTCCGGTTTGATCGGTACCAGTTGGTCCTTTATCGGTGGGGAAGCCGCGGGCCTTCTCAACGAAAACCACTTGGCGGCAGACGGTATTCAAAACGTCATCCGTGTGTTGGAAGAATTGGAAGATGAGAAATTAGCCGATCTGGATTTCATTGAACTGAGCGCCTGTGCAGGCGGTTGTGTCGGCGGTGTATTCACAGCGGAAAACGGATACGTTGCCCGTGCGCGGATCACCCGCTTGCGCAAATATTTACCGGTGTCGTGTAACCGCGCTGAAGATTTCGGCGATTTGCGCGCCCTCAACTGGTCACAGACCCTTAAAGAGAATCCCGCATTGCACCTGGCGGGCAACATCAGTGATGCCATGCGCATGATGCAACAGGTGGATGACGTATGCGCCAAACTGCCGCAACTCGATTGCGGTGCCTGCGGCGCTCCCACCTGCCGTGCATTAGCCGAAGATATCGTGCGCGGTTTTGCCAAAGAAAGTGACTGTTTCCGCCTGCGGGAGGGATGTAACAATGACCGTTAAAGACTTGATCGACGATTTGGAACTGGACGTGCTGACCGCGGGTGATCTCACCCGCTTAGTCACCGGCGGATACTGCGGTGACCTGCTCAGTTGGGTCATGGGCCGCGCCAAAGCGGGCGACGCCTGGTTCAGTGTAATGGGTAACGTCAACGCCGTTGCCGTATGCGTATTGGCAGACGTGGCGTGCCTGGTGCTTTGTGAAAACGCCGCGTTGGACGATGCGGCAAAAACACGCGCCGAGATGGAAGATGTCACCATTTTACGCAGTACCCGTTCCGCGTATGAATTGGCAGTAACCTTATCACAAAAACTTTCTTGATCGAAGGGGTTTTATGAAAATTTATTACGATTTTCATATACATTCTTGTCTGTCCCCTTGCGGTGACAGTGAAATGACACCCAACAACCTCGTCAACATGGCACAGTTGGCGGGGTTGTCTGCCATTGCCCTGACCGATCATAACACCTGCGGCAACTGTGCCGCCGCCGCATCGGTCGCCAAGGAACTCGGCATCACGTTTTTGCCGGGCATGGAACTGTGCACCGCAGAAGAAGCACACGTGGTGTGTCTGTTCCCCTCGGTTGAAGCCGCCGAACGGTTTGAACAACACGTGGCGCCGCTGTTGCCGCCGATCCCCAACCGTCCCGATATTTTCGGCGACCAACTGCTGTGCGATGCCGAAGACCGTGTGATCGGCACGCGTGATATTTTGCTCACCACCGCTTCCTCCATCAGTGTGGACAGTGTAGCAACCTTGGCACGTTCCTTTGGCGGTGTGGCGTTCCCCGCACACATTGACCGCCCGTCTTACAGTGTCACCGCCTCACTCGGTGATCTGCCGCCGCTCGGATTTGCCGCTGTGGAAATCACGGCAAGCGGCGATGTGGAAACACTCAAAACGCAGTATCCGGAAATTCAAGGGAAACCGCTTTTGCAAAACTCGGACGCGCATCGCTTGGAAGATATTCAGGATGCCGGTCCCTTTTTGGAATTGCCGGATGCCGCGCCCGAAACCATCCTTGCCGCTTTACGCGGGGAAATTCCTTGTATTTGGCAACGGTAATAAACAAAAACCGTCCCGCCTCTTTTGAGGCGGGACGGTTTCTTTTAAGTATAATTATGCAGCCTTTTTGTTCTGCACCGCGCGGATCACCAGGATCGCGCCCAGGAGCAACACCAAACAGATCGGCAACACGACCCATGCACTCTGTACAAAGCCGCACAGGATATAACCGATAAAGGAAACACCGGCAACCAGTAACGCATACGGCAACTGAGTGGACACGTGCGCAATGTGATTGCACTGTGCACCGGCAGAAGCCATGATGGTGGTATCGGATATCGGCGAGCAGTGGTCACCGCACACCGCACCGGCCATACACGCCGAAATGGCAATCACCGTGATCGTACCGGACTCGGCACCGAACACACTGAGCACAATCGGGATGAGAATACCAAACGTACCCCAAGACGTACCGGTCGCGAACGACAGACCAACAGCAATCAGGAAGATGATCGCCGGCAGGAACAAGGCAAACGAACCGGCGGAGTTTTCCACGATCTGTGAAATGAAGATCTTGGCACCCAAGCTATCGGTCATCGCTTTGAGCGTCCATGCACAGGTGAGGATCATGATGGCAGGTACCATCAGTTTGAAGCCTTCCGGCACACAACCCATGCACACTTTAAACGTCAGTACACGGCGAAGTGAGAAATAGATTACCGCAAAGATCAGCGCAATCACCGAACCGTAAGCAAGACCTACCGATGCGTCACAATTCGAGAACGCGGTAATAAAGTTGCGGTATCCGTCGGAATCCGCCGTAAAGAAACCGCCGGAATAGATCATACCGACAATGCACGCAACGACCAGGAACAGGATCGGTACCACCAGATCCCACACGCGGCCTTTCGGGTTGCCTTCCATGTTTTCGATTGCTTCTTGGGTTTCCACCGTGAAGATATCGCCGTTTTTCGCATTGTCTTCATGCTTTTTCATCGGACCGAAATCGGTCTGGGTCACCGCCAAAAAGATCATCATGGCGATGGTGAGCAACGCATAGAAGTTAAAGGGAATTGCACTGATAAAGAGTGCCATACCGTTTTTGGCACCGCTGCCGGCAGCAAAACCGGACACTGCCGCCGCCCACGAAGAGATCGGGGCAATGATGCAGATAGGCGCCGCCGTCGCATCGATCAGATAAGACAACTTCGCGCGGGAAATATTCTGCTTATCCGTTACCGGACGCATAACCGAACCCACGGTCAGGCAGTTGAAATAGTCATCCACAAAGATGAGCACACCCAACGCGATGGTTGCCAGTTGCGCGCCGATGCGGCTTTTGATGTGTTTGGTTGCCCAACGGCCGAACGCCGCCGAACCGCCCGCCTTGTTCATCATGGCAACCAACGCGCCAAGCATAACAAGGAACAGCAAAATACCAACGTTGTAGCTATCTGCCAGACTGGCAACAAAGCCATCACTGATCACGTGCACGACCGTGCCTTCAAAATTAAAGTTTGAATAGATCAGACCGCCTGCCAAAATACCGACAAATAACGAAGAATACACTTCTTTGGTGATGAGCGCCAACACAATGGCGATCACCGGCGGCAACAGTGCCCAAACAGTCGCGTATTGGCCAATAGATTCCCGAACCGTTGCCAAAGCCGCATCCAAGTGAGTCTTGAATTGCGGGTCTGCGTTCAGGTTGTCGGCATAGCCGTCCACGTAAGCCTGCGCGGATTCGCCATCCGACAGATCATATTCAACGTCGTCCAGTGTAAACACCAACTCCGTCGAAGGGGCAACGTCCGTTGCGGGTTCGCCGTCAGCCGATACCGTCAGCGCAAAGGTCGTGACCAAAAACACGATCAAACACACGATGGATACGGTCAGCCAGCGGGGTTTTCTGGTTGTTCTCATAAACACTCCTCCTACAAATAAAAAACCGTGATCACACACCGACAGCGCGATCACGTTTGCTTGCACAAAGGGTGATAGCGCTCCACAGATGTGACAGTTGACAACATATTTTGCAGCCAACCAGCATCGGTACGGCAGGGACCGTCCCCGACACTTCGGCGAAACACCCTTTCACGCGCCCGTCCCCACGGTTTTTCGCGTTACTGATGTGTCCCGCACCTCTATCGACGATTGTGTTTTGACTATACCATACAATTAAAAACTTGTCAACTTATCCCAACAAAAAACGACCCCGTATTGACGGGGTCGTTCGGCATTATTTGTCGTACTTCTTCACGATCGCGCACAGGTCATCCATTTTTTCCTGAATGTCTGCCGCCAACTTGAATTGTGTATGGCAACGGTTTAAGTTTTGCTCGGGGTAATGGATCTTGAAATACGTATCGCCGTTCAAGTAATCGGTTAAGAAGCGAATACCGCATTCCAGCGTCATCAGATAACCGCCGAACGGCAGCAATTCCTTTTCCTTGGCGGTCAGACTTTCGCCGCACGCTTCCAAAAATCCTTTGGTGTACTCCTCAAACAACGCCACATCGCAGTACACTTTGCTGAGATCCGGCTCATCTTCACTGGCGGGATTGGTACCGAACCGAATACTGTCACCAAAATCATACAACGCCGAACCCGGCATCACGGTATCCAGATCAATAACCGCCATCGGCTTACCGGTCTGATCATCCAGCAACACGTTGTTGAGTTTCGTGTCGTTGTGCGTGACGCGCAACGGCAACTCGCCGCTTTCCAAAAGCGCCACCAATTTTTCGGTATCGGCTTTGCGGGCGCGCACAAACGCGATCTCCTCTTGCACCGAAGCGGCACGACCCATCTTATCCGCCGCAACAGCCGCTTCAAAATCGCGGTAACGGCTTGCGGTGTTGTGGAAATTCGGAATCACTTCGCACAGGGTGTCAGCGGGGAAATCCGCCAGGCGACGTTGGAACTGACCGAACGCCACCGCCGAATAATAGAAATGCACAGGGTTTTCCACCGTCTGCAACGAGAGTGTGCGCTCCACAAACACGTACATGCGGTAATAATTCCCCTCATACTCCAAATACGGTTGCCCGTCTTTGGTGGGGATGATCTGCAAGCATTCGCGCTCGGGATCGCCGCCTGCCTCCACCACTTTTTCACGAATGGTCTCGGTCACGCTTTGGATATTCCCCATCAAGCCCTTAACGTCGGGGAAGATGTTGTGATTGATCCGTTGCAGAATATAGCGCTTATCGGCCGCCTGCACACAATACGTATCGTTGATATGTCCGCATCCGTACGGCTCCGCCGTCAGCGGTTCCCGATCCAGCGCAAACTGTTTCGCGATTTCAACAATTGTCATAATGGAAACACTCCTTACATATCAGCGGGATAGGTCCCGTTTTCCGTCATAGCGGCAATCGCATTTTCCACGTCTGCTCTGTCTGCGGCATAGGTCATACCGTACCAACGGTCACGCGTGCGCAACACGGTGGTTTCCGCCTTGCCCTCGCTCATCATATCGTTCACGGCAAACGGCAGATAGAACTCGGCTTTTGCCGGATTTTCTTTTGCCGTGGTATCCAAAAACTCTTTGAATCCCGCTTCCAGGTGATCCAACATCTCGGCAGGGAACGCCCAGGCATTCATGGACACCGCACAACCCGCGGGCAATTCATTCCACGTTTTGCCGTCATCCTCGCTGTACTGCGCTTTGCCGTCCACCAGTTCAATGTGTGTACGCTCAACCAATCCGCACAACTTGCCCTGTTCATCAACAGAACAAATCCCGCGGGACACGTATCCGTTTTCGGTCAAGGTGTTCTCCAGGGTGTATGCCGACATGGCAAACTGCATTTTTCCGTTTTCCGCATTCGCCCCAGACAGAAACTCTGCCAGAATACGGTAGCTTTCCCGACCGTAAAAATCATCCGCGTTGATGACCATAAACGGTTCTTTCACCACCCCGCGGCAGCACAAGATCGCATGACCCGTACCCCAGGGTTTGGTGCGGCCTTCCGGCACCGTATACCCTTCGGGCAGTTTATCCAATTCCTGGTACACGTATTCCACCGGAAATTTCGCGGCAATGCGGTTACCCAGCAATTCTTTGAACTCTTTTTCGATGGCATGTTTAATCACAAATACGATCTTACCAAAGCCGGACTCAATGGCATCGTAGATCGAATAATCGATCAACAACTGTCCATGAGGCCCCACCGGTGTGAGTTGTTTAAGTCCGCCAAAACGGCTTCCCATGCCGGCGGCCATGATAACGAGTGTCGGTTTCATACAACATTCCTCTTTTCTGTGGATTACACCACAATCTTACAACATTTCGGTCAGATCGGGCAATAGCCGTTCCGTCAAAAATGGTGTACTTTCTGTCGGTGCAACAAATATCCATTGAAAATGACACAACGTTGCGGTATACCATAAGAGAGCCGAACCCCACAATGCCTATGTACAATCTTTTTAGCGCTTTTCGCGGTTTTGTCCTTGGTGGGCGTCAGCCCACCGGCAGACGCATCCGCAAAAATCACTGAAAAATCTTTGTACATAGGTGCGTAGCAGTTTTCACCGAACACTTTTTTGTTCGGATAACGAATAATTTTTTCGGCATGCTTGACGCATGGCGGGAAAATTCGAGGCAATCCGGGCGAAAAAATGCGGTGAAAACCATTGCGAGTTCGATTCTCTTATGGTATAATGAAACTACACCAAACGGAACATCGGTCCCGTACTTTATACTATACTGAGGTGGTTTCAAAATGTCAATATTAATTACCGGCGGTTGCGGGTACATCGGTAGCCATACCTGTATTGAATTGTTAAACAAAAATCAGGATATCGTCGTGTTGGATAACTTTTATAATTCCGACATGGAAGCGCTCAACCGCGTAAAACGCATCACCGGAAAAGAGATTCCGTTTTACGAGTGCGACATTCGTGACCGTGAAGGGTTGCGCCGCATTTTTCAAGACCATAAAATCGATATTGTCATTCATTTTGCGGGACTGAAAGCGGTGGGCGAATCCGTTGCAAAACCGCTTGAATATTTTGATAACAACGTCAACGGCACACTGGTTTTGTGTGACGTCATGCGTGAATTCGGTTGTAAACGGATGGTGTTCAGTTCTTCCGCCACCGTATACGGCATGAATAACCCTTCCCCGCTCGATGAAACCATGACGGTAGGTGCCGTCACCAATCCGTACGGCCGTACCAAGTTCATGATCGAATGTATTCTGCAGGATCTGTGCGTATCCGATCCCGAATGGTCGGTTGTGTTACTGCGGTATTTCAACCCCATCGGCGCACACGAAAGCGGTCTGATCGGTGAAGATCCCAACGGTATTCCGAACAACTTAATGCCGTACGTATCGCAAGTTGCCATCGGTAAGCGTGAAAAACTGTCGGTATTCGGCAACGATTACGATACACCCGACGGCACCGGCGTACGTGATTTCATTCACGTTGTCGATCTGGCACGCGGCCACGTTTGTGCGGTCGATTACGCACTTGCTCACACCGGCGTTGAAGCCGTAAACCTCGGCACCGGCACAGGTTACAGCGTACTGGATCTGGTCAATGCCTTTGAAAAGGTCAACGGTGTCAAAGTCCCTTACGTCATTACCGATCGCCGTCCCGGCGATATCGGCACGTGCTATTCCAACCCCGCCAAAGCCAAAACCCTGCTTGGCTGGGAAGCACAGTTGGGCCTTGAAGATATGTGCCGCGATACCTGGCGTTGGCAATCCCAAAATCCGGACGGTTATAAACAATAAAAGAAGGTGT
This sequence comes from Clostridia bacterium, assembly GCA_017440005.1. Lineage (GTDB taxonomy): Bacteria > Bacillota > Clostridia > Oscillospirales > Acutalibacteraceae > RGIG3009. Next base: position 37,304 of record JAFSIB010000071.1, on the reverse strand, counting down.
CCGTTATGTTATCGGTCGATACCGCTTATGTCACCCGTGTTCGCCGTGAATTACACCGCGTTCCGGAACTGGAATTCGATCTACCCAAAACCGTAGCGATCGTCAAACAGGAACTGACCGCTCTTAACATTCCGTATACCGAAAAATTCGGCACGGGAAGTGTTGTCGGAACGATCGGTCCTGCTGATGCAAAATATTGCATTGCCATCCGTGCGGACATGGATGCCCTGCCCGTACAGGAACAAAACGATGTCCCTTACCGTTCCACGCACACCGGACTCATGCACGCTTGCGGGCACGATACCCACACCGCCATGTTGCTGGCTGCCGCCAAACTGCTCAAAGAGCAGGAAACGGCACTTACCTGTCGGGTGAAACTGTTGTTCCAACCCAGTGAAGAGGGGCGCGTCAGCGGTGCGTCCATGATGATCCAAAACGGCGTACTGGACGACGTGGATATCGTTATCGGTCAACACGTTGACCCTGCGTTGGACGTCGGCACTGCCGGTATCTGTATCGGTCCTGCCATGGCATCGTCACATAACTATAAACTGGAATTCTTCGGCAAGACTGCTCACGCAACCTTGCCGCACACCGGTGCCGATGCGCTGGCGGCGGCGATCACCGCCTATCAGGCAATACACACCATGCTCAACCGTGAAATCGATCCGTTCACGCGCTATGTCTGCTCCATCAACAAACTCAATGCCGGTACCACACAAAACGTCGTGCCGGATCATGCGGTCATGCTCGGTACACTTCGCACGTATGACATGGACGTTGATCGGTTCATCATGCACCGCATCAAAGAGATCTGTGCCAATGCGGCAAACGGTACCAACGTCACGTTTAAATGTGAGGATTCCACCAAAGCCACGGTCGTCAACAACGATCCGGCGCTTTGCGAAGCTTGGATGTGCACCGCACGTGCGGTGCTGGGTGATGACAACGTAACCGTGATCGCACCGCAGATGGCATCTGAGGATTTCTCACGATTCCAGGACGTGCGCCCCGGCATCCTGTTCCGCACCGGCACTCGTAACGCGGAAAAGGGTCTCACAGCTTTGCTCCACAATCCCGATTTTGACATTGATGAGAAAGCGCTTCCCATCGGTGCCGCCCTGCTTGTGCAGTTTGTGTTGGATCAGCAAGCGAAACAGTAACAGTATTCTATAATAACAGCGGGACGGTTACGCAACTGCGTAACCGTCCCGCTGTATTTTCAGCATTATATTTTTTCAAATCCAACCAGCAATCCGCCTTTTTCGGCATAGTAACTGCACAGTCCTCTGCATGTGGATATGCTGACGTCTGCAGCGGGTATCTGCGCCAGAATGGCTTTTTGGAGTGCCGTTGCCGCCGCTTCGTTTTCACAATGCGCAATGCGCACTTTGCCTTTGGATAACCCGTTCTTTTTCAATTCCGCAAACAAGGTTTCCAGCGACCGCTCCTGTCCACGGCATTTGTGAAGCGGTTCCAACTGACCTTTTTCGCTCGCTTTACCCACGATCCAAATCCCTAAAAACCCCACGACTTTGGCAATTGCAGGGGACACCCTGCCGTTCGCCGCAAAGTTTTTGAGCGATTCTAACATGAATAACAATCCCGTTTTTTCGGTATACGATCGCACCAACACACAGATATCGTCAAACGACACGCCTTTACCGATCCATTCTTCTAACTTCTCGATAATCAGCGTCAGTTCCGGACCGGCAGACAGTGAATCGATCACGCACACGCGCTTTCCCTCGTTTTCCGCCTCATACATGGCCTTGGCGGCGCAAGCCGCATTGTAACTGCCCGACAATCCGCTCGTAATGGTCACACAAAAAATATCATCCGCATCCCCAAACGCCGCAAGCCAGTCCGACGGGTTAGGACACGACGTTTTGGACGTACCTTTGTATGTGTCAAAATACGCGATCATGTCACGGACGTCCAAGGTTTCCCCGTCCGTAAACTCCCGATCCGCCGTGATGATCTTCAGCGGTGCCGATGCAAAAGCCACATGGGGTAACGACAACATATTGGCAGAGGAATCTGCCACGATTTTAACGGTTCTCATGCAAGGTGCCTTCCTTTCAAAACTCTGCACAAACCATATCATGTACATCCGCAAAAAGTCTACCTACCAACACCGAAAAGCGTCTCTCTTTTCGGTAGAGATACGTTCTACCGCGTCGTGTATGGCTCTATTATAGTGTATCCCCCATATTCACATAAAAAACCCGACTTGTTACCAAGTCGGGTTTTCCAATTACCAGTTACTGATCTGTCCTTTTTGCAGGGCATCGGTGATCTTTTTGCTGACATCACCGTACGTTCTGGATAATTCCGCAATCAATTCCTTTGTCTGTTGGCGGTGCGTAACGCCGTCAACCGGACACCGCGACGGAATGATCGGCAATCCTTCCCGTTTCACAAACGCATCGATCTCCTTTTCCGATAAAAAGATCATCGGGCGAATAAGCGTAATGTCACTGCGGTCTAAATAACTCTTAGGCGAAAAACACCCGATGGTGGCACCGGACAACAAATTCATCAGCACCGTTTCCGCCGCATCATCCTGGTGATGCCCCAACGCCACGGTGTTACACCCCGCCTCTTTGGCAACGCGGTGCAACGTTCCGCGGCGCAACCGCGCACACAAACTGCACGGATTTTCCTCCCCGATATGTTCCTGCACGGCATCCCACAGTTTCGTACGTTTGAGGATGTACGGCACGTCCAACCGCTCACACAGTTCCGTGATTTGTGTGTAATCCCCTGCGATCCCGTCAAAACAAGGATCCAAAGTGATGGCGGTCAATTCAAAGCGATGCGGATAAAACCGCCGCAGTTGTGCCAGCAGCACCAACAGTGCCACACTGTCCTTACCGCCGGACACACCCACCGCCACGCGGTCACCTTCTCCAATCATGGCATAGGTGTCCACCGCCGCACGAAACGGCGCTGACAGATCCCGTGCCGCCATATCCACACCTCCTTGTGATTTGAAAAACGGCGGGAAGCCGTTGCTTCCCGCCGTTTCGGTTAACTATCTTATTCCTGCGGTCTTCTGCGGAACATGTTGAGGAGATCCTCATCGTCATAATCGCTGGAATCCGTACCGCCGCGACCGTCTTCCGTGGGCGGGACGTACGAACCGTCTGCCGAGAAACCGGTAGCAACCAACGTGATGCACAGTTCGTCTTCCAGGTTCTCGTTGAAGGTCAGACCCCAGATGGTATTGACATCCGGATGCGCCGCCTCGGAAATGAGGTTACAGGCAATATCCACATCTTCAAGCGGGATATCCGGCGAAGCGGTAACGTTGATGATCAGGCCGCGAGCACCGTTGATGGTGGTCTCAAGCAGCGGGCTGGCGATCGCTTCGCGAGCCGCGGCTTCTGCCTTATCTTTACCTTCAGCACGGCCGATACCCATGTGAGCATAACCGGCATCTTTCATGATCGCAGTAACGTCGGCAAAGTCGAGATTGATGACCGCTTCGGCAGTGATCAATTCCGAGATCGACTGCACGCCCTGACGCAGAACGCTGTCTGCCGCCTGGAACGCGTTTGCCAACGTGATGCGTTGCTCGGTAACCAGTTTCAAACGCTCGTTGGGGATAACCACCAAGCTATCCACGTGCTCACGCAGAATGGCAATACCGTTTTCCGCCTGCTCCATACGGCGGCGGCCTTCAAACGCAAACGGTTTGGTAACGATACCAACCGTCAGGATACCCATATCACGGGCAATCTCGGCAACAACGGGAGCCGCACCGGTACCGGTACCGCCGCCCATACCGGCGGTGATGAACACCATATCGGTACCTTTGAGCGCAGCCGTAATCTCATCGCGGCTTTCTTCAGCAGCGCGCTGACCTTTTTCGGGGTTAGCGCCGGCACCCATACCGCGTGTCAATTTTTCGCCGATTTGCAGTTTAATTGTCGCCTGAGAGCGCAACAAAGCCTGGTGATCCGTGTTGATCGCCACGAATTCCACGCCTTTTACACCGGCAGTGACCATGCGGTTCAGGGCGTTTCCGCCGCCGCCGCCGACACCGATTACTTTTATTTGAACGCCGGTATCCAAGACTTCATCATCGTATTCAAAGTTCATGGAACATCCTCCTACCTTTTATTTCGCAACAGTTAATCTACGTTTACAGAGTCACTGTACATTATACTGCTTTAATTCTACCATGTCAACCCCACGATTTCAACAGTATTTTAGAAAAATTTTTGTTTTTTTAATTATTTGTGGGAGTTGTCGAATCCTCAGGCGTTTGAGAGGGCTCTTTTTTGGTTTCATCATCCAATAAAGAGGACGGTGTGAAAATAATGGTGGGGGTTTCCACCGTCGGATCGGAATACTGACTGACGTTGAGAAGCCCCGTCGCTGTCTGCCCGTGCCGCGCCAAAATTTTCGGAATGGACGTTGCCGCCACCGCCACTTCATACGCCAGATTGGAATCGTTACCAAACGCAATGGTGATCTGGTTTTTCCAGTTTGCCCGAATATCGTTCAGATTACTCATATCGATCTCGCTGATCTCACCGAGCTCATACGTTTCAAATGCCGAACAGATCTCACCGATGATCGCAAGGCTCCGTTCATCCAGCACCTGTTTGCCGATCTCATCGGTCAGCGTGCCCGCGCCTTTCAGATACATGCGTCTGAGCGGCCGTTCACTTTCGATCGGTTCTTTTTGCAAGCCGATACCGTTTTCATCCACGATCACCCAGCCGCCGTTCGCATACACCGCGCCCATTTCTTCCGCCTGCGTGATGCGTAACGTCACGTCGCGCTTGAACGAGAGATCCACCGCCACGTCACGCACGTATACAAATTCTTTTTTCAACCGTTTTTCGATCTGCCCTTTGTTGACGGCAAACACGCTCTGCCCAATCTCCAGTTCGCTGATACCGATGATCGCTTCGTTGTCGTATACCGTGTTTCCCTCCACCGTGATACTGCGGATCCCCAGCGGGGACGGTTTCCCGTTTTCATCGGTCTTCGGCGTGTCCAACGCCGCAGGCAACAGTAAAATTGTGAGGACGAGCAAGGCGATGTTCACAATTGACAGCACGACAAACAGCCGGAAGCGATTGCGTCTTCGCTTCTGGCTGTTTCGGCGTTTCGGTTGTGACCGCCTTTTTTTCATGCGTCCTCTCCGTCTTTTTTATTCTTGCAGATAAGCGGCGGCGCCCACTCCGCAGAACGTTTGCGCCATCGCCTCATATCCTCTTTCCAAATGATGCAGTTGGGTGATCTCGGTCGTTCCGTTCGCCGCAAGCGCCGCCAACACAAGAGCCGCACCGCCGCGCAGATCGGTACATTCCACCGGCGCACCGAATAACTCGGCAACGCCTTCCACCACGGCAACGCGCCCTTCCACTTTGATCTGCGCGCCCATCCGCATCAATTCACACACGTGTTTATAACGACTTTCAAAGATGGTTTCAATAAATACACTGGTGCCGTCTGCCACGCACATAGGCGCCATCATGAGTGCCTGCGCATCGGTGGGGAATCCGGGATACGGCAACGTACGCACCGTGTGCACACGCCGCAACCTCCCCGGCGCGCTGATGAGCAGTTCATCACCCCACACCGCCACTTGACATCCGGCTTCTTCAAAAACCGGTATGATCGCCTGCACGTGTTCGGACTTGACTTGCTTTAACAAAAGCGAACCGCCCGTGATCGCCGCCGCGCCCATATACGTGGCGGTTTCAATGCGGTCGGGAATCACCCGATGACGGCATCCGTGCAACCGTTCCACACCGTCGATCACGATCGTGCCCTCACCCGCGCCGCGGATATGCGCACCGCACGCGCACAAAAAATCACACAGATCCACGATCTCCGGTTCCCGTGCGGCGTTGATGATCGTCGTGGTTCCCCGCGCCGTTACCGCCGCCAACAAAATGTTTTCGGTGGCACCGACACTCGGAAAAGACAAGGAGATGGGGCAACCCGTCAGCCGTCCTTTAACACGGCATTCCAGACGCCCGCCCTCTTCGCAGATCTGCAAACCCAGTTGGCGCAATGCCGACAAGTGCTGATCAATGGGGCGCGGCCCCAATTCACAGCCGCCGGGAAACGACAGTTCTGCCTTGCCCGTGCGCGCGGCAATCGCGCCCAAAAAGACAATGGACGACCGCATTTCGCGCATCAGTCCGTCCGGAACGGTAAACCCGCTCGCTTCGGACGCGTCTACACGCATCGTATGTTCTTCGCGTTCGACGGTGCACCCCAGGTGTTGTAAGATCTTGCCTGCGGCCTGCACGTCCGAAAGCAACGGACAGTTCTCGATCTCACACGGTCCTTGCGCCAGATACGCCGCCGCTAAGATCGGCAACGCACTGTTTTTGGCTCCGTGAATATGTATGACTCCGCTCAGACGGCGCCCGCCTTCAATGACCAACTTTGACATCGTCGTCCACCCCTATTCCCCGAAATCGACCGTTCGGCCTTATACGCCATCTTATGATTTTCGGGTAAAAAGGTGACATTAAAGCAGTTCGCTGATTACTGAATAGATCCGTTCATCGGCATCCCACACGGCGGCCTCACCCGCCGCTTTGCTCATCGCGGTCAGTTTGGCAGGATCTAACACCGTTTGTTCTATCGTATCCCACAAACGCTCCGCTGTCAAATCTTTTTCTTCAATACACACCGCCGCCCCGCGTTTTGCCAAGGTTTGCGCGTTGTGATACTGATGATTTTCCGCCACGTACGGGGACGGAACCAATATAGACGGCTTTTGCATTGCCGGTAATTCACTGATCGTCATGGCACCGCAACGCGAGATCACCAGATCCGCCGCCGCCATGCACCGCGGCATATCGTCAATATAATCACGGATCCGCACGTGCACCCCATCGGGCGCGACGCCGTTTTGTGCAAGAAGGGCTTGCATCCGTTCGTAATTTTCGCCCCTGCCGGTACCCACGATAAACTGGATCGCCTGCTTTTGTTGGTTCTTTGCCAACACACCGGCAACGGCTTCGTTCAGATGCCGCGCACCCAGACTGCCGCCGAAACTGAGCACCAGCGGCCGTTCATCCACGCCGAGTTCCCGCCGTGCCATCTCGCGGTCCATGGTGGAAAATCCGCGGCGCAACGGGTTACCCGTCACCACAACGCGCGTCCCGTCCGGCAAATGTTTACACGCCGCTTCATCGCCGACCATGACGGCTTTTGCGGACGGTGCCAACATTTTAACGGTTACACCCGGCAGTGCATTGGATTCGTGCAACAAAACCGGCACACCCATGCGCGCCGCCTTTTGTAAGACGGGACCGCACACGTAACCGCCCGTGCCGATTGCGAGATCCGGCGCGAATTCACGGATAATGCGTTTGGCTTCTGCCCCCGCTGTTACCGCGTGGTACACCGCCGAAAGATTGTGCGCGATCGCCTTCGGTGCCAAACTGCGTTTGAATCCCTGCACCGTTACGGTTTTCAGCGGATACCCTGCCGCCGGCACCAAGGTGGTTTCCATTTTATCCTTAACACCCACAAACAGAATCTCGGCTTCGGGGTGTTTTTCTTTCACGATATCGGCAATGGCAAGCGCGGGATTGATGTGACCCGCCGTACCGCCGCCAACCATCAGTACACGCATCGTCAACCGCCCTCCTGTTGTTTCGACTGTCGGGAAATCGACAAGATAACACCCATCTGCGCCAACAGCATGATCAGTGACGAACCGCCGTAACTGAAGAACGGCAAACTGATACCCGTGTTCGGGAAGGAATTGGTCACCACCGCCAGGTTAAACACCACCTGGATGCCGATCTGCGCGATCAACCCGATCGCCAGCATGGAACCGAACTTATCCGGTGCCCGCATGCCAACCACAAATCCGCGCCATACCAACGCGGCAAACAACAAAATAATCAACACGGCACCGACAAAGCCGAGTTCCTCACACACAATGGAAAAAATAAAATCATTTTGCGGTTCCGGTAAGAATGAGTGCTTTTGCCGCGAGTTGCCAAGGCCCTCGCCCATAAGTCCGCCGGACCCGATCGCATACAGCGATTGTACCGTCTGCCAGGCGGCGTCACGACCGGTCTGACCCGAATCGTATACAATATCCGACGTATACACACCAACCGGATCCAACCATACGTCGATACGGTCCTGCTCATATCCCAAGAACACGACCAGCACAACGGCACCCACAACCGCCGCACCGAGAACCAGACCTAAATACCGCCATCTGGTACCGCCGATAAACAACATGACCATGCCGATCGCAAACAGCAAGATGGTACCCGACAAGTGCGGCTCGATCACGACCAATGCACACGTAACGCCGAGGATCACCATGAACGGCCAGAAACCTTTGCGCGGATCTTTCATGTTCTGATGATACTGTGAGATCAAGTGCGCAAATAACAAAATGATGGCAAATTTGGCAATTTCGGACGGTTGGATCTGAATGGGTCCCAAACGGATCCAACGGTGCACGTTCTGAATGGTGGGCAACGCCATAACCAGTAACAAGAGTCCCCACGAGCCGAACATGATCCACCATGCAAAGCGGTGTAAGATGTGATAATCCACCGTGGATACAACGAGCATGACAGCCACGCCGAGCAACGCATAGATCAACTGCCGTTTGATATAGTGGTAACTGTCCCCGCCGTTACGGTAATAGGAATAGGCAAAGCTGGCAGAATATAAGCACACCAAACCGACAGCCAAAACCAATATCAACAGAATGAAAAACGGCATGTCAAAACCGGTCGAAAACGTAAACAAGCGACCTTTTGATGACAGTGCATTTTTCGGCGCGGAAAACCATTGTTTTACCTGCGAGGTCTTTGCGCGCTTCGCCATGATTGCTCCTCCTTTTTTATATTGCAGTATAGCAATTTATGCTAAAACCGTCACGGTCAGACCGATCACGCAACCGATCACGGTGGTCATTGCCGCCGCCAATACGATCTTGTTTTCGCTCCATCCGCACAACTCAAAATGATGATGCAACGGACTCATTTTAAACAGACGTTTGCCGTGAGTCCATTTGAAATACGAAACCTGTAAAACCACCGAAAGGGTCTCCATCACGTATACGATACCCATCGGCAACAACAAAAGCGGCCGACCGATACCGAACGCTACCGCACAGAGAACACCGCCGATAAACAGCGACCCCGTATCGCCCATAAACACGCGTGCGGGATGGAAATTCCATACCAAAAATCCCGCAAGCGCACCGGCGGTTGCCGCGGTGACGATTCCGTAACCCAAACGGTCACCGCATAAAATCAACAGGAACAAACACACGATCACGGAAACCGAACCGCACAACCCGTCAACACCGTCGGTCAGGTTGGTGGCATTGGTCATCGCCACAATAATGAATACCGTGATCGGGATATACCAGATACCCGCAAACCACATACCGTAAAACGGAATATGGATCTGCGCACCGCCGGTCGCGTATACCGCGATCGCATACGCGCCTGAAAGCAGGATCTGTCCCAGCAGTTTTTGACGGCTTGTCAGTCCTAAATTCCGTTTTTTGACCACTTTGATGAAATCATCCAAAAAACCGATCACACCAAAGCCGATCGCCATCACGATACCGGCGAACAAGCGCGTAACGGTGGAAACGGTATCCGCATCTGTTACCACCTTTTGGGGTAGGAACAACTGGCAGATGAGCATCACAACCAACACCACGATCAGCATCGCACCAATGAAAATGATACCGCCCATGGTTGGTGTACCTTGCTTATTCTTATGCCATGCGGGACCTTCATCACGGATCGTCTGTCCGAACTTGAGCCGATGCAACACCGGAATCAGTTTTTTCCCCATCCGTTCCGATAAAAAGTATGCGCCCAGCGCCGTTACGATCCACACCGCCGATATCAGTATACCCATCTTTTGTACTCCTCATTTAAATATTTAGCGCCTCTGCCACCACTTCCCGCTCATCCAGGTGAATGGTGCCGCTCTTTAAGATCTGATACGTTTCATGGCCTTTACCCGCAAGCAGGATCGTATCGCCCGCTTGGGCATTGTGAATCGCCCAACGGATCGCTTCCACACGGTCTTCGATCACTTTGTACGGTGTGGCGGTATCCGCCATTCCGGTCAAAATATCCTCAATGATCGCGTGCGGATCTTCGGTGCGCGGATTATCGGACGTTACCACCACAAAATCCGAAAGCGCCGCTGCCGTGGCAGCCATTTTCGGCCGTTTGGTACGGTCGCGGTCTCCGCCGCAACCGAACACCGTCACAAGCCGCCCCGCTTTACAAGCATTCAGCGTTTCACAAATATTCTGTAACCCGTCAGGGGTGTGCGCATAGTCAATTACAACCGTAAAATCGCGTCCCGTCGGCACCACTTCCGCACGACCTTTGATGATGTTGGCATCGCGCAAGGCGTCCACTACATTATCGAACTCAATGCCGAGCGCCAACGCACACGAAGCCGCCGCCAACGCATTATACGCGGAAAACCGTCCCGGTGTTTTGAGTTTCACACGACCGATCGCACCGGTCGTTACCAATTCAAAATCGATACCGTCCGGTCGCTGGCGCAGGTTGTGTGCCGTGTACGTGGCATCGTTTCGCTCGGTGGAGTACGTGACCGCCTCACACGGCATTTCGTCACGCATCACCGAATACCACGCATCATCTACATTCAAAACCGCCAAATCGCTGATGGTAAACAACCGTTTTTTCGCGGCGGCGTAGGCTTCCATCGTACCGTGATAATCCAAATGATCCTGCGTTAAATTGGTAAACACGGCTGCCGCAAACCGACATCCCGTCACGCGGTCCTGATCCAGTGCGTGCGAGGAAACTTCCATCACCGCATACGCACAACCCGCGTCCACCATCGCCGCCAGTAACTCCTGCAGTTCATACGGGTCGGGCGTGGTCTGACCGCTGTGCACCTCGTGCTCCCCGATCATATTTTTGATCGTGCCGATCAAACCGACGCGGTATCCCGCTTTTTCCAAAATCCCTTTGAGCAAAAATGACGTGCTGGTCTTGCCGTTTGTACCCGTGATACCGATCATGCGCAGTTTTTGTGCAGGACGGCCAAACCAATTGGCGCACAGTTGCGCCCATGCCGCACGGCCGTCTTTCACCAAAATCTGCCGCGGCAACCCCAGATCCCGCTCACACACAACCGCTGCCGCGCCGTTTTCCAACGCCTGCGCCGCAAACTGATGACTGTCGATCTTGGTGCCGGCAATGCACACGAACAAACACCCTTGCACGATCTTGCGCGAATCGCGGCACAACGCCGTGACTTCCACGGGTTCGCAGAACCCTGTCGCCCCGATCGCTTGTAACAATTCTGTCAGTTTCATCGTAACCACCTCTATTCGATCGCATCTGTGTATATCAGACGGATCTCCACAACAGTTCCTTTATCAACCGTGTTGTTCTCCAATATGGATTGCTCCGCGACCACCGCTTGCCCGCCGGTATTGCGGTCGCCAACCTCTCCCGTCCAACCGATGATCCGTACGTTAAGTCCTGCATCTGTCAACAGACGGTTCGCCTCCGATAACGGTTTGCCCACCGTATGAGGAACGTTCACTTGTTCAGTCGGCTGTTCTTCGGTATAGAGTACCACCGTGCCGTCTTTTTGCATGAGTGTTCCGGCAGACGGCGTTTGCGCCGTCACCGTTCCGCCGCCCGCCACGCGATAGCGCAATCCCGCCGCCGTGAGCGCGGTTTGTGCCGCCGACACGGTTTTACCGATCACATCGGGCACGGTACACTGTAACGTTTTCAACTGATCTTCCGTGTATTGCGGTTGCACACCGAGGTGCGGCAACACATCCGCCAGAATCTTTTGCGCCACAGGTGCCGCCAGCGTGCCGCCGTAACGGATCTGTGTCTGCGGTTCATCGATCATCACGATCACCGCCACGCGCGGATCGTTCGCCGGAGCAAATCCGCAAAACGATGCCACGGCATTTTTCCTGCCGTTAGCCGCGGCGGCTTGGTCGGTTTTTTCCGATGTACCGGTCTTTCCTGCCACGCGGTATCCCGCGATATACGCATTTTTGGCACCGCCGCCGTCCACCACGCCTTCCAGCATGGCGCACATGCGTGATGCCGTTTCAGCGGCGATCACGCGCCGCACGACCGTTGGTTTATTCAGCACCGTTTCGGTACCGTCTGCCGCCACACTGCGCGCGGCAACGTACGGAGTGCGCAGGTTACCGTCACTTGCCACCGCACACACACCGGTGATCATCTGGATCGGTGTCACCTTAAACGTCTGCCCGATCGAGGACGTGGCAACGTCCACCGCCGTGATGGCGGAAGCGGTGTGATACAATGAAGCAGTCACCCGCGCCTCGCCCAACATATCAATGCCGGTCGGTGCCGTGAATCCAAACGCTTCGTGGTAACGGGGGAACAACGCGGTGCCCAGCAGTGACCCGATCTTCATGAAAGCGGGGTTGCAGGAATGTGAGATCGCTTCTGCCAGCGACTGATCACCGTGACTGCGCGGATACACGTGACATTTCATGGTCCGCACACCCGCCATCGTATACGTTCCGTTACAGAAAAAATGGGAAGTTTCCGATATTAAACCTTCCTGCAACGCGGCAGAAGCCGTAAAGATCTTAAATACCGAACCCGGTTCATAAAACTCCGATACCGCCTTGTTTTTCCATTGCTTTTGCAACGCGGTCAACAAAGCGCTCGACTGTTCATCTCCTGAAAGCAACGCGATCTGCGCCGTCGTATCGGGGTTTTGCAACACGCGCGGCGCATTGAGGTCATAATCGCCTTTGGTCGCCATGGCAAGCACCTCGTCGGTGCGCACATCCATGACGATCGCCGTCGCGCGGTTGGCGGCGCCGGTCTCGGCAACCGCTATTTCCAAATACTTTTCCACGATCTTCTGTACGGTAACGTCGATCGTTAGGTACAAACTTTCGCCCTCTTCGGCATCGACCGTCGTTTCATACTGAATATCGTTCGGGAACGCGTCCCCCCACCCGTTTTTGGTGGTGATCACGCGCCCCGCTTTGCCGGCAAGCAGGGTGTTGTACTTTGCTTCCAACCCCTCAAGACCGGTGTTATCGGTACCCGTAAATCCCAATACACAGGATAACGTACTGCCGTTTGGATATTCCCGTTTATAATCCTGAATGACACGGAAAACGCCGGTGAACCCGTGCTTTTTCACCCAAGCGATAAACGCCGTTCGTTCCTCGTTGCCGATCTTGGATTTCACAACCTCGTAACGCGAACCGACCTTTTGCGTCTGTTTTTTCAGTTTCTCGGCATTGATCCCCAGTAACGGCGGCAATTCCTCACAGATCGTCTGCCGCGCCGCATCGTCCGGAATTTCCGACGGCATCATGATCACCGTCGCCACCTCGACACTTTGCGCCAGCACCACGCCGTTGCGGTCATAAATCGTTCCGCGTTTGTCTGAGATCACGCTATCGCTGAGTTGTTGCTCAGACGCCAGCGTCTGCCATTTTTCGTGTTCGCTGAGTTGTAAAATCGCCAACCGCCCACATACCAGTGCAAAGCACAACGCGATCAACACCAGTATGATAAACGACCGCTGCCACATCCGACGGGACGGAGCCCGCATTGAAACGTCCTGTTGATGAAACCGTTTCATGAACAGGCGCCCTCTCTTGGATTAGTAGATATTTGCCGTGTAGGTAAATTCGACGGTAATAACCGTTCCCTTTGCAACTTGTTCGCCGGCGGCGATGGATTGCCGTGTTGCCGCAGGCGTACCGTCCGTGGTACTGATACCCGATAACAACACGTTGATCCCTGCCGCTTTTGCCGCTTGCGTGGTCTGTGCCACCGACATGCCCGTAAAATCCGGAACCGTTGCGGTTTGCGTTTCACGATTATCGGTATACAGCCACACCGTACCGCCTTTCGGGATAGACGTCCCGCTCGCCGGCACCTGTTTGACAACCGTTGTACCGTTGCCAACCGTTTGCGCCGACAACGTGGAGGCTTTCAACGTGCTTTGCGCCGCGGCAACCGTTGCCCCTACTACGTTGGGCACGGTGCGGTCAAGACCCGCGATCTCCGCTTCCGTGTAATTCGGCTCCACGCCGAGATACGGTAAAATATCCTTCAAAATTTTCCGCGCGATGGGTGCGGCAACCGCACTACCGGACCGCGACCGTTGCGGTTCGTCCACCATCACGAGCACCGCCACCTGCGGATCATCCGCGGGTGCGATACCGCCGAACGACGCAATGACTTGTACGTTCTGATCTTGATCTTCTTCGGATTTTGTTTCGGTTTTTTCGGACGTGCCGGTCTTTCCGCCGACACGGTATCCCGAAATATAAGCATTGGCGATCTTACCGCTGCTGACCGCGTTTTCCAGCATGGCACACAACCGCCCGGAGGTGCTCTCGGAGATCATCTGCCTCTTGACGGTCGGTTGTGTATTGGAGACGACATTGCCGTCGCCGTCGATCACCTGTTTGACAATATACGGCTGCATTAAGTATCCGCCGTTTGCCACCGCCGAAATACCCGTAATCATTTGAAGCGGTGTGACCTTAAACGTCTGTCCAATAGACGACGCCGCCACATCCACCTGTGAAATACTCTCCGGCAGGTGATACAGACCGCTCGTCACATCCTGCTCACCAAGCATATCAACATCGGTTTTAGCGGTAAACCCAAAACCGGCATAATATTTGGAGAACAATTTCGTTCCGACACGCGTTCCAAGCGTCATGAACGCGGGGTTACACGAGTTGGCAATTGCCGTAATAAAATTCTGTTGCCCGTGACCGTTCGGATGCACCCAACATTTCATACTTCTATCAGCAATGTGGAACATACCGCCGCAATAAAACGGACTTTCCTCCGTCACCAAACCTTCTTCCAGACCCATTGACGCCGTAAAGATTTTAAACACCGAACCCGGCTCATAGAAATCCAGCGCCTTGTTACGGTACTGCTCCAAGCGTGCTTTTACAATAGCCGCCGACTGCTCTTCACCCGCCAACAACGCGATCTTTTCGGCGGTACTCGGATCGGCGATCGTTAAGTAATCGTTCGGATCGTAATCCCCTTTGGTGGATATACCGAGGATCGCACCCGTATCCACTTCCATCACGATCGCGCAGCCGCGGTTGCGTGCGCCGTATTCTTCGATCGCCTCTGCCAGATATTTGTCCGTGACCTGTTGGATATACTGGTCGACCGTCAGCACCAAACTGTTACCGTCGGTCGCATCCACCGTATATTCGTATTGCAACGAGGTTGGCAAATGGTCACCGTATGTGTTCTGCGCGGCAACCATCCGTCCGGGTGTCCCCGAAAGCACGGAATCGTATTTCAATTCCAAGCCTTCACGCGCCACGTTATCTTTGCCGACAAACCCCAGCACGGTGGACAACGTGTTTTTGAGCGGATATTCCCGTTTATAATCGGTAACGATACGGAACACGCCGCCCAAACTGTTCTCGTTCACCCATTCAATAAAGGTGTCACCCACCGATTTATCGACTTTGGATTTGACCACTTTATATTGCGATTCGCTATCCAAAGTCTGCTGATATAAGGTAGAGCGATCGACTTCCAGCATGACCGACAATTCATCCGCGATCTTTTCACGCGTTACTTCGCGGCGGATATTGCACGGCGCCATCACAATGGTACACACTTCCCGTGTCAACGCCAGAACCGACATGTTCGCATCGTATATCTGTCCGCGGTTCGCAGAGATCTCCACGTCGGACAATTGTTGTGCCACGGCTTGTTTTTGCCAATAGTCCTGCTCTAAAACCTGTATACGGAACAGCTGACAGCACAACAACACCAGACACACAAAGATCGCGCTGATGGAAAAATACGTGCGCACGCGCATGGGTTTTGTCATCAGCAACCCGTTATCCTGCGTTTTTGCTTGTTTTGCCCTTTTTGCAGACATCCTGTTCACCTCGCTCGAATCGTACCGATTTGTGGTGGAATGAAAAGAGAGTCAAGACGCGAACATCCCAACTCTCACCGTTCGAGGCACGTTCTATAGTATGCCGAAGCATCCCCGATATAGAACCGCCCCACTTATTGCAACCACGCCTTGAGGGCGCCTATAATCGTTGCCCAAAGCCCCGTATCCTCTTCCGCCTTCGGCGTAATCGGGGTGACCGTAATATAATCGATCTGGCCGGATTCTACCTGACGAAACCCTGCACTCTGCGCATACTCTTCCACACTCTGTGCAGATGTTTGCGCGGCGAGCTCACTTTCGAGACGTTTGGTTTCACCCACCGCCTCGTTATATGCCGTTTCCGCTTGACTGATGGCGCTGTTCATCTCGGTCAGGCGAACCTGACTGGAGATCATCGTGGCAATGACCACCAACACAACCGAAGAAACCAAAACCGTTGCCAACGTGTTGAGCAATTTCTGCAACCGCGCGCGCCGTTTATCGGCTTTGGTCGCTTTCTTTCCGGGGAGAGCACGAAGTCTTGCTTTGGGTTCATACATGGACAGATCATACGCTTCCGATCCGTAAGATGCCATAACTTCTCTCTCCTTTCCGTTTACCGTTCGTGTAATTTCTCAATGCACCGCAATTTCGCGCTGCGGCTGCGGGGGTTTCCCGCCAACTCTTCGGCGGATGCCTCAATCGGTTTTTTGTTGACCAACCGTCCGGCAGGGGTGCGCCCGCATACACACACCGGAAATTCCGGCGGGCATTCACACCCTTTGCAAAATTCCGAAAACCGCTGTTTTACCATGCGATCTTCCAAAGAATGAAAGGTGATGACCGCTAAGCGGCCGCCAACCTGTAAACGATCAAACGCTATATCGAGCGCCTCCGACAAGCAATCCAGTTCGGCGTTAACAGCGATCCGCAACGCCTGAAACACCTTGCGTGCCGGATGCCCGTCGCGGCGTACCGCCGCCGGAACCGCATTCTTAATGATCTCCGCAAGTTGCAACGTTGTGGTGATAGGGGTTACTGTTCGCGCCGATACGATCGCTTGTGCGATCCTGCGCGAAAACTTTTCTTCACCGAAACGGAAGAAAATGTCGGCAAGTTCCGTTTCGGACAGGTCCCGCACCAGATCTGCCGCCGAGGTTCCCTCTTGGCTCATCCGCATATCCAGCGGTGCATCCGTGTGATAGGAAAACCCGCGTTCCGGTTCATCCAACTGATGCGAAGAAACGCCGATATCCAACAGCACGCCGTCAACCTTATCGATTCCTTGCTCCCGCAAGACTTCGTCCATGTATCGGAAATTCCGCCGCACCACCGTGGCAGGCAGCCCCGCAAGCCGCGCACCCGCTTGTGCGATCGCATCCGGATCCTGATCCAACGAAAACAAGTGTCCCTTAACCAACCGTGAAGCAATGGCGTGGGAATGTCCTCCGCCGCCCGCCGTGCCGTCTACGTATACACCGTTTGGCAACACGCGTAAGGCTTCAACCGTTTCGTTCAGTAAAACCGGCAGATGATATCCGCCCTGTTCAACCGCCGCCATATCAGAAGCCCAACTCGGCGAATTCCGCCTCAACGTCTTCCGCCGTCATGCTGGCGACATCCGCTTCATACGCCGCAGGATTCCAAACCTCTGCGCGGTTGCCGGCGCCGATTACGAGCGCCTCTTTTTCCAATCCCGCATACGCAAGCAGGTGCTTAGGCAACAAGATACGCCCCTGCGCATCCACCTGCACGTCTTCAGCATTTGCCGATAAGTACCGTTGCAGTTTGCGCGCCTGCGTCATCGGTTTCTGTGCCAGGCCCTCCTGCAACTTCTCCCACTCATCCATGGAATACAGGCAGATACAATGATCCATTACCGCAGCCGCGATAAATGTTCCGCCGAGTTTGTCACGCAACTTTGCGGGCACAAACATACGACCCTTGGCATCAACCGAGTGTTGAAACCGTCCGTACAACATCCTGTATTCCCTCCTTTTCGTGAGATTGTGGAAAACTCGGTGGAAAATGTGGAAAGTCACCACTTTTCACCACTTCGCACCACAGTGACTATATTATACTCCCTTTCCCTTAAAAAATCAACCCCAAAACGCGATTTTTCAAGACTTTTTTGGGCATACAAAAAGTGGTGCTTATCCCAAAAATAAGCACCACTTGACCACCATATTTAGAAAGGAAACTTCACGCGATTAACTGAGCGACAGCCACCAAAAGCGGCATGGTCACCACCGAGAACACCGTACCGATCGCCACCAGATTTACGGCGGTTTCGGTGTCCTGCTGATAGCGGTCGGCAAACATCGAGACCGACACCGCCGTAGGCGCCGTTGCCGCAATTGCCATCGAAACGAGCAACGTCCCACGCACGCCGCACAAGTAAATGGCGGCAATGCAGATGATCGGCACAACGATCAGGCGCATCAGCACCCCACCGTATATCGCGCGCGACCGCAGCGCCTTGCCGATATCGATACGCGACAAATAATAACCGGCAAACAACATGGGAAGCGGCGTGTTGAGCGCCGCTAAGTGCCGCACCGGCGTGCCGATCAGATCCGGCAAGGTGATACGGCACACAAACAGCAAAAGGCCAACCGCCACACCGATCATACCGGGGGTAAACAACATCCGCTTGACCGAAAGTTTTTGTCCGCGTTTATCCATCAGAATGATGCCGTAACTCCACAGCGTGATGTTCATCAGAACCACAAACGCCGCACCGTATAACACGCCTTCGTCGCCCAGTACCGCCTGCTGAAGCGGCAAACCCATAAACCCGGCGTTGGACATCACGGCAGATGCACGGTACACCCGTGTGGTGGGATTGTCTTTTCGGTACACCAAAAGAGATATCACAACGGCAACGGCATGCACGCCGAATGCCGCCAGCAACGCAATCAGCAGATTTTTCAGCACCTGCGGACTGTACTCCCGTTGCAGCGACATTACGATCACACACGGCGTGGCAATCAACAGCGCCAAGTCAGAACACACTTTGCCGCCTTTTTCCGTTATGACGTTGGTTTTCCCCAACACGTATCCAACAATTACCAACACAAACAGAATGAGCACCTGTCCGCCAACGGTGATAAAATTCTCAATCACACGATCGCCCCCAAAAGCATTGCCACCAGTATATATAGTTTTTGCAGAAAAAGCAAGAAAAAACACCCGATTTCACATCGGGTGTTTCAAAAAACTCATTTTATGCACAACGCTTGACTTCACGAAGAGCAGGTCTTGCCTGTACCTCTGCCGCCATATCGTACGCCACACGGCGCCATACCTCGCGGCGGCGACGGCGGTTGCGCGCCATTGCAGCATCCCGCTTCATGGAGATCGAGCAACAGGTCAGCACCGTTGCGCGGCACGCCATCAAAATGACGGTCAGGATCGGGTATTCCCCCATTGCCAAAATGCCGCACATCGCCAGTTCCATTGCCGCCATCGATAACGGAATCCACGCCATGCGCCGTGTTACCGTAAACTTTGCCGCCGTAATCATATACAAACCCGCCGTTGCAAAAACAGCCGCTGCTATTACACTGAATACCATTGTGAAAACTCCTTTTTGTTGTTCGGAAAAATACGAACAAATGTTTCTTTCAATGGTATTGTAACATCCGATTTTAGGTTTGTCAACTAAAAAACGAAAATTTGTTCGTTTTTTGTTCGATTATTTTTCAGCGCGTTTTTTGGCGGCGGTCACCGTATTTTTGAGCAACATCGCGATCGTCATCGGGCCAACGCCGCCCGGCACGGGTGTCAGATATGCCGCCACTTCGTCCACCGCCGGATCCACGTCACCGCACAAGCGGCCCTCTGCGTTGCGGTTCATGCCGACGTCGATCACGGTAGCTCCCGGTTTTACCATATCCGGTGTCACAAAATTGGCTTTGCCGACCGCCGCCACCAACACGTCTGCGCGGCGGCACACGTCTTTTAAGTCGCGGGTACGGGAATGGCAAATGGTAACGGTAGCGTTCTCGTGCAACAACAACATCGCCATGGGCTTACCCACAATGTTACTGCGCCCGATCACTACACACTCTTTGCCCTCCACCGAAATGCCGCTGCGATGTAACAGTTCCATCACACCTGCCGGTGTGCACGGCAAAAAGGAAAAATCACCGATCATAATGTGTCCCACGTTTGCCGCGTGGAACGCATCCACATCCTTTTCCGGCGCGATTGCCGCAATGACCGCCTTGTCATCCAGATGCGACGGCAACGGCAACTGACACAAAATGCCGTCAATGTCCTCGCGTGCATTTAACGCTTCAATGTGTGCCAGCAATTCTTCCTGCGTGGTTTCGGCAGGCAAGGCGATCTCTTCCGAATATACGCCGATCTCAGCGCATCCCTTTTTCTTGTTGTTCACGTACACGCGTGAAGCAGGATCATCGCCCACAATGATAACCGCGAGGCCCGGCACCGTGCCGCGCGCTTTTAGTTGTTCAACCTCTTTCGCCAAATCTTGGCGCACGGCGGCGGAAATGGCTTTCCCGTCAATCTTGTTCGCCATCGGTATCCTCCTTCTCTTCGGCAACCGGCTCTTCCGTTTCTTCTGCAAGCGGAATGGTCGGGGTATCCTCTACAAGTGTTTTTGCCGAACGGTTTTCTAAGTTTTTAAACACAAAATACATCACCGCGCCGCCGATCACCGACAACACCGCCACAATGCACGACACCTTCATGGTAAAGAAGTACAGACTGTCGGTGCGCAACAACTCAATGAAGAACCGGCCGGTCCCGTACCACATAATATACAAAGCAAACAGTTGACCTTTGAACCGATACGCTTTTTTGGACACGATATGTAACAGTAAAAAGCCGAGCAGACACCATAACGATTCATACAAAAACGTGGGATGCACCGGCAACGTGTGGTCAAACCCGCTCGTCGGGTTCGCCGTGCTGGAGATCCAACTGCCCGTCATGCCCCACGGCAATTCCGTGTTGCCGCCGAACGCTTCCTGATTGAAAAAGTTACCCCATCTGCCGATCGCCTGACCGATGAAGAACCCGATCGATGCAATGTCAAACATGCGCAACGTATCCACTTTGCGCAACGGACACATCCAGAGTGCCGTCACAAACGCGCCGATGATGCCGCCGTAAATGGCAAGACCGCCGTTCCAAACCTCTAAGATCGACAACGGATTTTCAAAATATTCCGCACGGTGATCCGAAAACAGCACGTAATACAACCGCGCGCCGATAAACGCCATGACCGTACACACCAGCACCACGTCGATCATGGGGTCTTTTTGCAGATCAAAGCGTTTGTAATTGCGCATCGCATATACGACCGCCAGCAAAAAGCCGATGGCAATCAACACCCCATACCATTTGATGCTGATCTCCGTTTTAAAAAACGGGATCGACAAAATTTCTTCGTTCAGCGGGATGGTCCATCCCAGTTTGGGAAACGAAACGTACGAATCCATTTTCCTCATCCTTTCGCAACCGGCAATACAAGTGACAACGCCGACGCCTCTTCGTTAAAATCGTGAGCAACGCGCCGATACACCGATTGTATATCAAGAGCGGCCACTTCGTCAAGTACCGCAAACGGCGATTGCTGTGCCAAATGCGCACCGATCACCATATCGCCGCATGCTTCCACGTTGTCCAGTTGCGAAACCAACCGACCGTACACGGCATTGCGTGCCGCCTCAAATTCATCCTGCGTGATTCCCTCGCGGCACAGCCGTGCCACTTCTGCGCGGAATGCCACGCACACCGCATCGGGATCGGCGGACTCGCCGCCGAGGATCCACACGCCGTAACCGGGCCCGTCAAAATATTCCAATTCGAACGACGCATTAATAAGTCCACGCCGCATCAGATCCGCATACAACGCGTTTCCTTTTCCGCCAAGCAATTCCTGCAACACGTCGGCTGCTGCCGTATCCGCCGCCGACTCAAACCGAACCCCGTTTGCCGTATCCTGCGGCACCTTATACCCCAGGTAAAACAGCGGTTCCGAAACCGGCATGCGCACTTCAATACGCGATTGCGCCGCCGCTATCGGTTCGTCCACCGGCACGCGCGCGGGCACTTTTCCGTGAGCGGGTTTGAGCAACCGATCCGCCACCTCTTCCACCTGCTCGCAGGTGACGTTGCCCGCCACCGACAACACCATGTTGTGCAGATCGTAAAAACCGTGATAACAGCCGTATAACAATTCCGGCGTGATCTCGGCAATCGATTCCACCGTTCCCGCAATGTCGATCCGCACCGGATGACGGTGATACAACGCCGTGAGCAGGTTGCAAAACACCGTGCGCGACGGAGAATCCTCACACATGCGGATCTCCTGCCCGATGATCCCGCGTTCTTTTTCCACCGTCTGTTCGGTGAAATACGGATCCTGCACAAAGTCCAGCAAGATCTCAAGCGACTCCGTTACCTGCTGTGTACAGGAAAACAGATACGCCGTATGGTCAAATGAGGTGTACGCGTTGGCATTCGCACCGGTTTTGGCATACCGTTCAAACGCGTCACATTCCTCGTTTTCAAACAATTTGTGTTCCAGATAATGCGCGATACCCGCCGGCACTTCCACCGATTTGCCGGTTTCCGCATCGCGGTACGCGGTATCGATCGCACCGTAGTTTGTCGCAAACACCGCATAAGAAGACGCATACCCTTTTTTCGGCCACACGTAGATCGGCAACCCGGAACGGTGCAACAAATAATAACACCGCTCACCCGTGTGTTTGCAAGTGATCGTTTGCCAATTACTCATCGGTTGCCTCTCCTTTCTGCGCCAACAAATACGCACACTCATACGTTACACCTTGTGCGGCGCGGATCACCTCGTCACGGGTGACCGCTTCAATGGCGTCCCGTGCGGTTTCCGGCGTACAGACGTCGGCCAATCCCGTCTGTCCGATATACCACGCCGCCCGCGCACTTTGCGAGTCGTTCACCGCTTCAAAGCTCTGCACAATACTGCGGCGCGCCGCTTCCAGATCCTCGTCCGTAAACTCACCGTTTCGGATCATGTCCAATTGTGCCAAAATCTCTTTTTCGGCGCGTTCCACGTTCGGTTCATCCACACCGCTTTGCACAAACAAAACGCCTTTGAGCCGATCGTAAAGCGAGGAACAGTAATAACACAAGCTCAGTTTTTCCCGTACGTTGCGAAACAACAGCGATGTTGCCGTACCGCCCCACAAGGCATTCATCAATCGCACGGCGTTAACACCGTCTGCCGGTTCGGCACAAGCGGCGCGGAAACCCATCACCAGTTTGGATTGTCCCACTTCCATACGTTCCACCTGCCGACGGAACGTAGGGACCCGCGTGGCGGTATCCGTCACACACGCAATCGGTTCGCGGTCAAAAACGGCGGCAAATTCGCGATTGAATGTTTCTTCCACCGCAGACAAGTCCCCCTCTCCTTGCAGGATGAGTTGAACTTTTGCTTGTTTGAGAACCTGTTTCCACGCGGCGGTCACCGTTTGCGGTGTTAATTGCTCAATCCTTTCCGCCACGCCGTAACGGCCGATCCCGTATGCTTCTTCCGGGCACAACAAGCGTTCCGCCTGCCGCCGTGCATAAAACCGTTTTTCATTGATCTCGGCACGCACCTCTTCCGCCAGGCACCGCCGCTCGGTTTCCACGTCTTCTGCGCGGAAAGCCCCGTTTTCCAGCACCGGACGGAACAGCATTTCCGCCAACAATTCAGCGCAGGCGGCGGCAAGTTTTTCGCCGTTTATGGCATAGCGATCGCCCGTGCACTCTGCCGACAGCACCAGTGTTTGCATCTCACCCACACGCACCACGTCACCCGACACCGACGCGCCGTACAAGCGGTTCAAATGCCGATGCAGTGCCGTAAAATCCGGATACGCAGCGCATCCGCGGATCAACACGCGCGGTAACAACGCATACGCCTCCACCGTTTCCTTGCAAAGCGGCATCGAAAGCGATACCGTCAACTGTGTTGTTTTAAACCGATCATCCGACAACACCACACTGTTTACACCGTTGCCTTGTTGTCTGTTTTCTA
Source organism: Clostridia bacterium (assembly GCA_017440005.1). Lineage (GTDB taxonomy): Bacteria > Bacillota > Clostridia > Oscillospirales > Acutalibacteraceae > RGIG3009. The sequence goes on along the minus strand of JAFSIB010000071.1, from coordinate 13,330 downwards.
TCTTCATGTCAAGACCTCCGCCCGGACGATTTCTTGTTTATCAGTATACCACACTTTCCCTGTCGTGAAAAGTCTTTCTTTCAGACTTATTCACAGCGCAGTGCTTCCACCGGCGGAAGTTTGGAAGCACGGTAAGCAGGGTATACGCCAAACGCCGCGCCGATCACCATGGCAAACCCCGTAAGCGCCAAAAACAAAAACGGTGAAACCGATGCTTTCAGTATCACAAGCAAGATCGCCACCGGTATCAGCCCCACCAAAGCGCCTGCCACCGACAACAAGATCGCTTCCGTTAAAAATTCCGCCAAAATACGCCTTTGTGTGGCACCGATGGCCTTTTTAACACCGATCTCCCGCGTGCGCTCACTGACAGAGGACAGCATCACCGTCATGATCCCAAACCCCGAAACCACCAACGATACCCCGCTGAGCACGGTAAGCACCGCGGCAACCACGTCCACAATGCGTGTCAGACGATCTTTTTGCATGGCAAGATCATCCGTGCGGAATACTGACGGCGTTTCGTACAACCGCTCCAGTACTCGGTCAATGCGTTGTTGCACCCGCTCGGTGGAATCACCGTCCACGGTGCGTACCGCAATCTGATCAAATTCCGTCCGTCCCGTTAATTCCTGCTGCGTGGTATACGGCAGATACACCATGCCGGGGATCATGCTCGTTACGTTCTGCAGCAAACTACTGCCCGTCTGTGTGACACCAACCACCGTCAACGCCTGACTGCGATTGCCGAATTCCACCGTGACGGTTTTTCCCACCACGTTTTTCCTGCCAAACGCCTTTTCTGCCGCCGCTTCATCCAACATACACACCGTATTGGCGGCGGCAACGTCGCCTTTTGTGATCATACGCCCGTGTTGCAAAGACAGCGAGATCACCTGTCCCGCGCCCGCATCGATCCCGCACAATACCGATTCCATACTGCCGCGCGGTGACGAAACACCCGTGAGCTGCAACATCAACGGCATTGCCGTTGTTACCTGCGGCAGAGAACGGATCTCGTCAAGCGCCTGTTCGCTGAGGAGCATATCCGGCGTCAACGCCATCACCGATAACCCGCTGACGCCCATACTGTCCAGTTCCCGATCCACCAGATCACGGCCAACCGCACTGACCACCGTTACACTGGACACCATCATCACACCAACCGCAATGCCGCCGATCGTAAGCAAGGTGCGCCCGCGTTTGCGCGTGATCTGCCGCAGTGCCGCTTTTATCAGTTCCATAGATCACCCCGCACGCACGCGCACCCGCGCGCCGGATAAGGTTTCCGCAGCCTGTACCAACCGTTCGCCCGCCGATACGCCGGACACCACCAAAACTCCGTCGGCATATTCGCCGTCCACTTCGATAAGCCGCCGTACAGCTTCCCCGTCAGCATTGTACACATATACACAATCGTCCCCCTCTTCTGTTTGTGCCAGACAATCGTACGGTATTAACAACACGTTTTCCGTAACACCCGTCAAAATTTCCACCTGCGCATTGAGTCCGGTGCGAAGCGATTCATCCGCAACGCCCGCATCCAGCGCGATCACGGCATCCACCACCGTTTCGGAAACCGTTCCCACGTACTCCTGATGCGCGGTATCGGCGATCGCGACCACCTCGCCCGCATACCGATCCTGCAAAAACGCCACACCCGTCACGGTGGCAGACTGTCCGATACTCACGCGCGGCAAATGCCGTTCGCGGATCGCCACCGTGACCTGCACGGCATCTTCTGCGGCAATGCTCACGCACGGCTTGGTATGATCTGCCACCTCTCCCGTTTGAACGTCCACCGAGGCGACCGTTCCCGCCACAGGTGCCGTCACGGTTTCTTTCAGATCGCCGATCCCGCCATTAAGCGAAGGCACCAATTGCGACAGTACCGCCTGCGTTGCGGCGGTATCAATGGAAAACAGGACATCGCCCGCTTTGACCGTCTGCCCTTCTTTCACAAAGATCTCTTTTGTCACACACGGCATCTCCACAAATACGTCCCGTTGTTCGCCCGCTTCCACCTTGCCGGTGCAGGTCACCGTGTGTTGCAACGTGGCGGGTTCCAACGTAACAAGCGATACCGTGATCTCCTTTGGCACTGTTGCCGAACGCACCGCAAAAATCGCCGCAATCGCCACACACACGCCGACTGCCAACCACACATATTTTTTCATGGCGTTTCCTCCTTTGGTTCCACTTTTTCTCTTGGTAGTGTTTGAAGGAAACTTCAAAATATAACAACAAAAAACAGGCAAACACATTGTGTTTGCCTGTTCGTTGATTTTATAAATTTTCGTATGCTTCGCGGACGGTTTTGGCACCGACGATTTCAATGGGATATGTGCCGTGCAGTGTCCGTTTGGTTTGTTCCGGTACAATGATCTTTGTAAAGCCAAGCCGTGCCGCTTCGGCGATACGTTGTTCCGCACCCGAGACCGACCGCAACTCACCCGCCAAGCCGATCTCTCCAAACGCGACCACGCCTTCGTCCATCGGGGTGTCTTTTAAACTCGAGATCAGCGCCAACGCAACCGGCAGATCCGCCGCCGGTTCATCCAACCGCAATCCGCCGATCACGTTCAGATAGGTATCTAAGTTGGAGAAAAAGTATCCCGCACGTTTTTCCAGCACCGCAAGCAGCAGCGCCAATCGATTGCCGTCAAAGCCCGTGGACATCCGCCGCGGATTGCCGAATCCGGTCGGTGAAACCAGTCCCTGTACTTCCGCCAACAACGGACGCGTGCCTTCCATCACACACGCCACACACGTGCCGCTTACGTTTTTCGGTCTGCCCGACAACAACATGAGCGAGGGATTTTCCACTTCCACCAAGCCGCGTCCCTGCATTTCAAACACACCGACTTCGTTGGTGGAGCCGTAACGGTTTTTGGCACAACGCAACATGCGATAATTACTGTGCGGATCGCCTTCAAAATATAAAACGCAATCCACAATGTGTTCCATCACTTTGGGACCGGCGATAGCGCCGTCTTTGTTCACATGTCCGACAATGAAGATCGGAATATCGTTTTGTTTTGCCTCCCGCATCAGCGCCGATGCACATTCGCGCACCTGCGTGACACTGCCCGGTGACGATGCCACTTCCGAAAGACTCACCGTCTGGATGGAATCGACGATCACCATATCGGGCTTGTTTTCGCGAATGGCATCCAATACCGCATCCATATCGGTTTCACACAACAGCAAAAGTGATTCACCGCCGACCGCCAACCGTTCGGCGCGCAGTTTGATCTGGCGCGGGGATTCCTCACCGGAAACGTATAAAATTTTGAAATTTTCGCTTAATTTTCCGCAAATTTGCAACAGCAACGTGGATTTTCCGATACCCGGATCACCGCCGATGAGCATGAGCCCGCCTGGCACGATACCGCCGCCGAGCACACGGTCCAATTCTCCGATCCCGGTCAAATACCGCGTTTCGGCCTGCGTATCAATGGCATCCATGGTCACGACCGCCTGCCGTCGCGCAGACGTTGCCGCTGATTGCCGTACAACGGTGGGTTCTTCGGCAATGGTGTTCCACTCACCGCACAACGGGCATTTGCCCGACCACTTGGGGAATTGCCCGCCGCATTCCGAACAAACGTATATACTCTTTTGTTTTCCTGCCATTTTCAACGCCCCTTCAGGACACCGCCAGCGATCGCAAACGCCAAACGGCAACGGTACGTTTCCGTTTTTAAGTTTGCAAGTTCCGACGGGTTGGATAAAAAGCCGCACTCCACCAATACAATGGGGCGCGTGGCTTTGGATAATAAGTAAATGTTAGAATCGCCTTTTTTCAGTTCACGGGTATTGTGCGGTTGCAACAGTGACACCACTTCCTCGCGTATTGCTGCCGCCACCGTGCGACTGGTTTCGTGCCCCACACCGTAAAACACCTGCGTGCCGCTGTACTGCGTCTGCGGAAACTTGTTCTGATGGATACTGACCGTCAGATCTGCCGTTTCCACCAATGCCAAACGGTTGCGCATATCGCTCACTTTGCGTTCACGCAACGTATCGCCTTCGGTGTGGATCATCGTATCATCTATGCGGGTATACGTAACAGCATATCCCATGATCTGCAACAGATCCCCGAGCGGTTGCGCGACCGCCAGATTGATGGTTTTTTCCAACGTACCGTCTGCCGCTTCGGCGCCGCCGTCCGCGCCGCCGTGCCCCGCATCGATCACAATGCGGGTTGCCGCGTTCCTCTGTGCCTGCGCAAAGCGGCGATCCGTATGCCCAAACGACACCGTCAGCACGATCGCCGCACAGGTCAGCACGATCGCTACGTCCCACACTGCCAAGCGAAAAAGTTGTTTCACCGTGATCCCCTCCGCTATATGCTTATGCGGAGATGGAACCCGTTATTTCTTTTTGCGGACAAACACGACCTTTTCCCACACCACGATGTGTCGGAAACCAAGGTAGTATGCGAGACACGCAACCGCCGGCACAAACAGCACCGGCAATCCCGCGCACAGAATTCCGCCAAGCGACACATCCGCCGCCGCGATCTGCACATTGGGGCCCATTGACCATACGATGATGGGGTATAACCCCAGTTGGCACACGCGGTATACCGTTGCCGTGTGCGGCCACACGCCAAAGAGTTTATCCGCCAAGAGCACCAAAAAACTGAGAAACGACGGAATGGCGGCAAGCAACCCGATTTTTAAACCGCGCAACGGATCGGGCGCCATACGGCCGAACTGCACCGCGTTGCCGTTTTTATCACCGAGATCCCACAAGCGGCTGTACACAATGATATAAAACAGGCCGCCTTGCAAAAACAACGAGATCATGTTCATCACAAGCGACGTTGCCGCGCTCATCGTTTCGCCGCGCGGCACCGCGATCGACACTAAAACGCCGACCGACAAATAAATGAAAAGACCCATAACGCCCGCCAAAAACGTGCGCCCGTACAACGCCAGAGCTTGTTTGCAATTTTCTTTAAACATTCGTTACACCTCACATACACGTGTATTGTACCACGGTTTTTAAGCTTGTGCAAGAAAACAAATAAAAAAGGCGCGGGATTCCTCAATCCCGCGCCCCTCTTATGCGATTGTCTTAAGCGAGTTCCGCAAAATATTTGATGGTGCGAACCATCTGGCTGGTGTAGGAGTTTTCGTTGTCGTACCACGACACGACCTGCACCTGATAGGTGTCTTCGTCGATCTTCGCGACCATGGTCTGCGTAGCATCGAACAAGGAACCGTAACGGATACCGATCACGTCGGAAGACACGATCTGATCCTCGTTGTAACCGTAGGACTCGGGAGCAGCAGCCTTCATAGCGGCGTTGATGCCTTCTTTGGTGATGTCCTTACCCTTCACAACGGCAACCAAAATGGTGGTGGAACCGGTGCAGGTGGGTACACGCTGAGCGGAACCGATCAGTTTGCCGTTGAGTTCCGGAATAACCAGACCGATGGCTTTTGCAGCACCGGTGGAGTTGGGAACGATGTTCTGAGCACCGGCACGAGCGCGGCGGAGATCGCCTTTGCGGTGCGGGCCGTCCAGGATCATCTGATCGCCGGTGTACGCATGAACGGTGGTCATGATACCGCTCTGGATGGGAGCGTAATCGTTAAGAGCCTTCGCCATGGGAGCGAGGCAGTTGGTGGTGCAGGAAGCAGCGGAGATGATGGTGTCATCCGCAGTCAGGGTCTCGTGGTTCACGTTGAACACGATGGTCTTCAGGTCGTTACCTGCGGGAGCCGAGATAACGACTTTCTTTGCGCCGGCATCGATGTGAGCCTGGCTCTTCTCTTTGCTGCAGTAGAAGCCGGTGCACTCGAGCACGACGTCCACGCCGATCTCGCCCCAGGGCAGATCCGCAGCGTTTTTCTCAGCATAGATCTTCAGCACCTTGCCGTCAACGGTGATGGTGCCCGCTTCGTCGTCCGCGACAACGGTGTGACCGTCATAACGGCCCTGAGCGGTATCGTATTTCAAAAGATGTGCCAACATGCTGGGTTTGGTGAGGTCGTTGATCGCAACGATCTCGTAGCCTTCGGCGCCGAACATCTGACGGAAAGCCAGACGGCCGATGCGGCCAAAGCCATTGATTGCAACTTTAACTGCCATAACTGAACTCCTCCAATATTTTTGATCTTTTATTATATTACACTCTTCAGGCAAATTTTTCAAGAACTTTGATAAAATTTTAACCAATCCGTCAAATTTTATACCCTTGCAGTAAGGAATCTCTCACGCAATCGGTTTTTTCATGAATTTTGCCCAAGAGCGAATCCACTTTAGTCGTCCTCGTCCTCGTTTTCGTCATCCGTTACGATAAACCATTCATCGCTCAACAGGAATTCCGCACCGACGCCGTCTTCGGGGTCATCTTCTTCATCCGTTGCCGCCTCTTCCTCTTCCGACTCGGGTTCAAGCGGTTCTTCCTCACACGGTTTACCGAACGCCTGCACAAACACGGTGGCAAACGCAAGCAACGCAACCGCAAAATCGGGTGCTTCCACCAACACGCACGTATCAAACGCCGCGTGATCCTGCAGCACAAAAAACACGATCTGCGAAATTCCACTCACCGTGCACAACAAGCCGGTGCAAAGCGATATACCGAAAAAGAAACGGGAACCGCCCTCATCAATGCGTGTAATATACCGCGCAAACTGCACGAAAAACAACAGTTCAAAGACGATCATCGCAAGGTCGTACAGATTGCGGAACAAGCCTGTTGTGCTCACATACGAGGTGATGTACCGAATCACCCGCACCCAACTCCACAAAACGGGTGCTAAGGCAAGCAACGGGGCAAGTCCCCGTGTAGTTTTATTGTCGTGCCACCATTGAATGGCAAGGTGGGAAAAGAATACCCCGCTGAGTAGCCCTGCAATCAAAAACAGATACAGTAGCATCACGTCGATCTTGCCGATGACGGGTTTTTGCGGAAACGGCATCAATCCTTCGGCAAACCACGAAAACGCGGCGGAAAACGTGAAGATTACAAACGTTGCCCCCATGATGATCGCCGCCGCAGACAGTAACCGCGTCACACGGCCGCTTTTCGCTGAAAGGGGTTGCTTGCCGACGGCGCAAACGCCCAATACGGCAGCAACCATCAGCAACGTTGCCACCAACGCCACCGCGTACGGCGCCGGCTGATCAAACGCGATCGGCGTAAGCGCGACCCGTAAAACGGCAAGAAGAACTGCCGCCGCAGCTGTGATGATGCACAGATAGCGATAATTCGGTTGTAGATCAATTGTCATCTTTTTCATAGATATCCCTCACTCGCTATATTGTATCACATTTTCCAAAAAAATCAACCGTGAAGCCGAGAATTGCATACGCAAAAACGGCGCACCACGTATCGGTGGTGCGCCACTGTCTTTACCGCTTTTCGAGCGAAATATATTCCTTGCTGTGACTGAACGGCTTATATGCCGGACGGATGATGCGTTTACCGGTCAGATATTCTTCCAGACGATGTGCACACCAACCGCTGATCCGCGCCACCGCAAACAACGGGGTGAACAGATCCTCGGAAATGCCCAGTGAACGGTACACAAGCCCCGAATACATATCCACGTTGGCACACAGCGCACGGTCAATGCCGCGTACTTCTGCCATCACGGCGGGGGTCAGACGTTCCACGGCATCCAGCATTTTGAAATCATCCCCATAGCCGTGTTCCTCGGCAATGCGCTTCGCTTCCCGTTTGAGGATCACGGCACGCGGATCCGACAACGTGTACACCGCATGTCCCATGCCGTAGATGAGTCCGGAACCGTCACCCGCTTCCTTACGCAGGATCTTACCAAGGTATGCGGCGATCTCCTCGTCATCGTCCTTGTTTTGAATATTCCCCATCAGTTCACGCAACATCTGCGTCACTTTAAGGTTAGCACCGCCGTGACGGTGGCCTTTGAGCGAGCCGATCGCCGCGGCGATCGCAGAATACGTGTCAGTACCCGAAGAGGACAACACGCGCGTGGCAAACGCTGAGTTATTACCGCCGCCGTGCTCTGCATGCAACATCAGGCACAAGTCCAGAAGCCGTGCTTCTTCATCGGTGTATTTCGCATCGGCGCGAATGGTGCGCAAAATGGTTTCCGATGTGGACAACTGCGGCAACATCGGATGGAAATACATACTTTCTTTATCGTAATGGCGGCGTTTGACCTGATACGCGTACCCCAGCACCGTGGGCAGCATGGCAATCAGTTGAATGCACTGCCGCAACACGTTTTCCAAACTCTCCGGTTCGGGATGCGAATCGTACGAATACATGGTAAGCACCGAACGCGCCATTTTGTTCATAATATCGGGAGAGGGCGCTTTCAGGATCATGTCCTCGGCAAAGTATTCCGGCAGATCGCGGCTTTGCGCCAACAGATCGTAAAACCGAGCCAGTTGGTCTTTGGTCGGCAAACTGCCGAACAACAACAAAAAGACCACTTCTTCAAAGCCGAAACGGCCCTGCCCGTGACTGCCGTTTACCAGATCCTCAATGTGATACCCACGGTACGTGAGTTCACCTTCGATGGATTGCTTCTCACCCTCCGACAACACGTAACCGTGCACGTTACAGATGCGGGTAAGCCCTGCCACCACACCGGTTCCGTCCGCGTTACGCAGCCCGCGCTTAACATCATAATTGTTATACCGTTCGCGCGGGATGTGGTTATTTTCCCTCACTTGTCCGCATAAAGATGTAAACAAAGAGTTTTCAAACAAGTTGTCCATTTCAAATAAACTGTCCATAGAGTTCTTCCCTTTTTAAAAATAGTGTTTCTATTATGCACTGTCAGGTGCAAAATGTCAAATCTTTTTTGTCGAACACAAGGAGGATGTTATGAAAGCATATCTGGGAATTTGCGCCATTTGCTACTGTTTATTCTTACTGTTGCCCTTATCCACGTTACGTGTACCGGAACCGACGCCGACACCGACACCACCCGTTGTAACACCGGACGAGCCCAGCACGTTACCCGAAACCGACACCGCGGTGTTTAAAGTGTTGGATGCTAACGCGGGTGTAATCTACACCTTTGCCGAGCGGGATTTTCTGATCTATACCGTTGCCGCCGAAATGCCGGCATCCTACCCCGAAGAGGCACTCAAGGCGCAGGCGGTTGCTTCTTATACATATTATACTTACGAAAAAAGCCGTCAAGCGGATAATGCGGCTTTGCAGGGTGCGGATTTTTCCGCCGTGCCCGCATCGTTTCCCACCACGTATTCTCCGGAAGGGCTGAAAACGTTGTGGGGGGATTCCTATGACAAGCATCTGCAGACCATCGCCGCAGCGGTGGATGCCGTGTACGGCAAGAGGATCTTATTCAACGGCGAACCCATTTTTGCCGCCTATCACAGCGCCAACGCCGGCAGGACGGAAGCGGCATCCGTGATCTGGGGCAATGAATTTGCATATCTGCAACCCGTTGTCAGCAGCGGCGATACCGTATCCCCGCATTACAATACAACAACCGTTATTACCGATGCCGATTTTGCCGCCGCATTCCCCGCGCTGTCATTATCCGGTGATGCGAACGGGTGGATCACCGGTACACCCACCGTATCGGAATCCGGCACGGTGACCGCGATCACGATCGGCGGTCAGACGTTCAGCGGCAAGGACGTGCGCGAGGCGTTGGGGCTCAAATCCGCGTGCTTTTCCGTCACACACGGTGCAGACGGATTCACCTTTACCGTGAGCGGATACGGTCACGGGGTAGGCATGAGCCAACACGGTGCCAAAACGATGGCGGAACAAGGGTTTACCTATGTGGAGATCCTCAAGCATTACTACACAGGCACCACCGTGTCTTAATGTGATTTCTTACGTATGCGCAGGAGCATTTTTTCGATCCACCCTTTTTTCCACTTGAGCGAAACATACCCCACAAGGGAAATGAACAACGCACCGACCGAATCCACGATAAGATCGGTCATGGTGTCGCCCAAGGCGTCTCTGCCGATCAGCGCACGGCCGCCTGCCGCCGCGTGCTTTTGCATGTTCATGGCGAACGCGCCATCCATCACGTATTCGTAAATTTCCCACACAACGTCCACCGAGATGGCAAAGCAGAACGCAAACACCGCCACAAAAGCGGGACTTAAATTGAACGGCACGCGATCGGTTTTATTAAGCAAACTCAACACCGAAAAACCAAGAGCCCCCAGCGCCACACCGCTGAACGTGTGCAGAATAGTGTCCCAATACGGAATCAGATAATAAAACCCGCGCACCTCGCCCAGGTAAATGGCGCAATACAGAAACACCGCATACAGGATCATCATGAACGACGGAATCTCCACGCCCCACTTGTGCGATAACCACCGCGGCAACAACATGGCAAAAATGCCGAGTATAGATTGCAACAGCATCAGCACGTAATCGCTTTTCACACGCGTAACCCCTTCGGCGGGTTCCGACGGTGCCAATATCATGGAAACCGCCAACACCACCGCGGAAGCGACCATGGTAATAAACACCGCGATCGAAACGATCTGCCGTACCGACACGGTCTTATTCTTTGACATGCGTAACATCTCCTTTCCTTATAGTATAGACTATGCAAGAAATTTTTGGTGAATAATCGGTAAATTTAAAAAAGGCGCACCCTCAAACGGGTGCGCCTTTGCGCTCGGCTTCTTCTGCCAGATACCGACTGGCTTGCGTGGTAAACAATTTGTAATACGTGCCTTTTTGTTGCATCAGTTGTGTGTGGTTGCCCGTTTCGGTAAGCCGCCCACCGTCCAACACCAAAATTTTGGTGGCAATGGTGGCACTTGATAACCGATGCGACACAAAAAAGGTGGTTTTGTCTTCACGCAAACGGTCAAACTGATTGAAGATCTCCTGCTCGGCGATCGCATCCAGAGAGGCGGTCGGTTCATCCAGAATGAGCACGTCTGAATCCGAATAAAACGCGCGGGCGATCGCCAGTTTCTGCCATTGACCGATCGACGGTTCCACGCCGGTCTGTTCAAAGATCCGCATGAGCGGGGTATCGTATCCGTGCGGCAAACGGGAAATGAAGTCATCGGCGGCGCTCGCCGTGGCGGCATCGCGAATTGCTTGCGTATCCTGCGGTTTGGAAATGTCCCCAAAATGAATGTTATCCTTCACCGTGAATGCGTATTTGCCGAAATCCTGAAAAATGACACCGAACATATCATAAAGCTGTGCTGTATCATACTCCCGAATATCGTATCCGTCCAGCAAGATCATACCCTCGGTAGGATCATACAACCGCGTAAGCAGTTTCAAAAGCGTGGTTTTTCCCGCGCCGTTCAAGCCCACCAACACCACGGTATCACCAGGGTTCACCGTAAAACTCACGTGTTGCAACACGGCGCGATCGGTGCCGGGATAACAAAACGACACATCCCGAAACTCGATCGTGTGGCCAACGTGCCGCGTCACCTGCCGCGCCTGCGGCAAGGTAGGTACGATCCGCCTTTTTTCATTCATAAACACGATCATGTTATCAATAAACAACGTGCCCTCATAAATGCTGGAGGTCGTTGCCACCAACGTGGCAACACACGAGGCAATGGACGTGAGCGCACCGGTATACAACGAATAATCGCCGATCTCACCATTGCCCATCGTGACCGTGTACGCAATAAAGAAAAACAGCGCACAGTTCACGGTGGTGGTCACCAAGGAAACCAAAACATTCCACACACTTTCGCCCGTGATCAATTTCTTAATCCCTTTGAAATACTGATCAAACACACGATTGTAATTGAAAATAAAGGTATCCGCCAAACCAAACAGTCGCAGTTCCTTGACCATGTCTTTATCCACCAACATGCCGGAATAGTATGCCATCTGGCGGCGTTCTTTGGAACGGAAGCGCATATAGCGAAAATTCTTTTTGCGGTACGAGAACGTGATAATGGCGCTGGGCACGGAAAGCACCATCACCACAAGCGGCGCAAACCACGCGATCACGGATAAGATCACAATAAAACTGATCGCAGAGATCGCGGTACTGACAATGTTAAACGTGGAACGGATCACTTCGATGGGGCGCATACCCGCTTCGCGGTTGGCATTTTCCAACCGTTCATAAAAATCCGGAATATCAAACGAGGCAATGTCCAGTTCCTTTGCCTTGGTCATGATCTTGCGTTTGACGTGGTTTGTCACCACCTCGCTGGAAACACGGGTAACCATGTTGCTGACAGTGTTGACAAGACTTACAAAAAACATATACCCAAACTGCAACAGCATGGCCGGCAACAATACCGCCGCAATCGTGTTAAAATCGGGCGTTTCCAACACCAGCACATCGGCAACGCGGTTGAGCAGGTTTGCGGAAATGTACGCCGACAAGACCGGCGATACACCGTTGAACGCCGCCATGAAGATCATCATAACAAGCAGCGATTTTTTGGCTTCCCATACCAACTTCAAAATATACAGCAACCGCGTGAAAAATCCGGCGGCCACCCGTTTTAAATAGCCGGGGACTTCACGCAGAGTTTTCGGCAACGGTTCTTTCAGTTTTTCGTTAAAATCGCTCGGCGGCGGGCCCATCGGTCGCATTTACATTATCACGCTCTCTGTTTTTCAGAATAGTTTCAGTATACAAACGCTACGAAAAAATGTCAAGAAAACAAAACCCGCCCTGCCGAAACGGCAGAGCGGGTGATGTGCGAAAGATTAGTCGTTATACAACGCTTGCAGTTTGAGCAAGTGGTCGTAACGTTTCATCGCCGTGGCTTCCGCCTCGGTGAACAACGCCTCGGCGCGCTCGGGGAACGAGCGGGTCAGCGAGGAATAACGAGCTTCGTTCATGATGAAGTCGCGATAGCTGGTGGTCGGAGCCTTGCTGTCGATGACGAACTTCTTCTCAGCAGCCGGGTTGAAGCGGAACATGTTCCAGTAACCGCAATCCACAGCCTTCTTCATCTCAGCCTGGCAGTTGACCATGCCGCCCTTGATGCTGTGCATCTCGCAAGGTGCATAGCCGATGATCAGGGACGGGCCCGGATATGCTTCGGCTTCGGCGATCGCTTTGATGGTCTGGTTCATGTCAGCGCCCATGGCGATCTGAGCCACGTAAACGTAGCCGTAGGACATGGCGATCTGAGCCAGATCCTTCTTGCCGATGGCCTTACCGGCGGCGGCAAACTGTGCTACCTGACCGATGTTGGAAGCCTTGGAGGCCTGTCTACCGGTGTTAGAGTACACCTCGGTATCGAATACCATGATGTTGACGTCCTCACCGGAGGCGATGACGTGGTCGAGACCGCCGAAGCCGATGTCGTAAGCCCAACCGTCACCACCGAAGATCCAAACGGACTTCTTGGCGAGGTATTCCTTCTC
>JAFSIB010000070.1 GCA_017440005.1 Clostridia bacterium | reverse complement strand
GTTATTGAGTACCTGCGCACCGAGCGTGGCGAGTTCCAGCATTTCGTCGTAGGTGATCTCGTCCAATTTTTTGGCGGTGGGGATCTTGCGGGGATCGGCGGTGTATACGCCCTCTACGTCGGTGTAGATCTGGCAGAGATCGGCGTGCATCGAAGCGGCGATCGCCACGGCACTGGTGTCCGAACCGCCGCGGCCGAGGGTGGTGACGTCGTCATATTTATTGATGCCCTGGAAACCTGCCACAATGACGATGCGTTTTTTATCCAGTTCCGCGCGGATGCGTTCCGCCTTGACGGTTTTGATGCGCGCGGCGGAATATTTGGAATCTGTGGAGAAGCCTGCTTGCCAGCCAAGCAGTGACACGGCGGGGCATCCTAACTGTTCACACGCCATGGCGAGCAACGCGATGGAGATCTGCTCACCTGCCGCCATCAGCATATCCATTTCGCGTTTGCTGGCGGACGGGTTGATCTCTTTGGCTTTGGCGATGAGATCATCGGTGGTGTCACCCTGAGCGGATACGACCACAACGACTTCATTTCCCGCACGATAGGTGTCCGTTACCCGTTTGGCAACGTTCAACACCTTTTCGGCGTTGGCGACCGAACTGCCGCCGAATTTTTGTACGATAAGCATATAAAGGACCTCCTATGGTTTATAACAAGCGCAGGCGGGAGACCGGTTGCTGGCCGAGCTGCGCCAAACCTTCGCTGAGTTTACGTTCGCTGATACGATCGGTCAATACCGCCAGTTCGCGCGGGTTTTCGCCGCCGCAACCGACAACTTCTACTTCACCGAATACGGCATCCAGCGCGTCGATCAAGGTGCGGTGATCGTCCGCTTCAAAGCGGAGCATAAAGGCACTTTCGCTGTCGGCATGATCCATCACGTAAGCGGGGTCGCCAGCACTCCAACCGAGCGGTTTGCGTTCTGCAAGGTGTTGTGCGCAATCGATCACATCGCCAACCACGGCGGATGCGGTGGGAAGTTTACCCGCGCCGCGGCCATAGAACATGACATCGCCCACGGCATTGCCGCGCACTTGAACAGCATTGAACACGTCGCCAACCTGTGCGAGCAAGTTTTCTTCGGGAATGAGCAACGGCGATACCATGCACTGAATGCGGTCACCATGCTTGCTGACTCTGCCAACCAGTTTGATGACACGGCCGATGGCTTCAGCATAGTGCACATCGGTTGGGGTAATGGCGGAGATGCCTTCGGTGTATACTTGATCAGGATACACGTGTTTGCCATAAGCAAGCGCTGCCAAAATGCAGATCTTGCGGCAAGCATCGTGACCGTCCACGTCCGCAGAGGGGTTACGTTCCGCATAACCGAGGTCTTGCGCAAGTTTTAAAGCGCTCTCAAAATCCATGCCGTCCTGCACCATGCGGGTAAGCATGAAGTTAGTGGTGCCGTTTAAAATACCGGCGATTTCTTCAATTTCATTGCCTGCCAAGCATTGTGCAAGCGGGCGTAAAATCGGAATACCGCCGCCGACGCTGGCTTCAAACAGGAAGTTTACGTTTTTTTCTTGGGCGATTTTCAGCAGTTCATCACCTTTGGCGGCGACCAATTCCTTATTGGATGTGACCACGCTTTTGCCGCTTTGCAGGCAGGCTTTGACAAAATCGTACGCCGGATGCAGACCGCCCATGGTTTCCACCACAATGCGGATCTCCTCATCCTGCAGGATGGTGTCAAATTCCGTGGTGAACAGATCGGCGTACGGCAGATCCGGAAAACTGCGCAGATCCAAAATACGTTTGACGGTCAGGGCGGTGCCCGCTTTCTCAGCGATGCTGTCTGCGTTCATACGCAACACCTCGGCAACGCCGGAGCCGACAACGCCGTGTCCTAAAATTGCAATGGCTGTCATGATATACGTTCTCTGCCTTTCTATTCTGCGGTGCGCCGAATCGCACGGATGCGACGGACGCCCGGACTGTGTGTTACTTCCATGGCGAATTTATCCAGCGATAACGCCATATTTTCCGTTTTGGCGCAGATGGAAACTTCTGCGCTGCCGTTGACCGGCGGTTGCTGGTTCACCGTGACGATGTTGGCACCCGCCTTGGCAAACGTGGATAACAACCCCGACAACACGCCGGGTGAATCCTGCAAGACAAGATCCACTGTCATGAACCCCGTGGGTGCCGACCCACCGATGTACGGGGCAACGGCATCCTTGTACTTATAATACGCGCTGCGCGATATCCCGCTTTGGCGTACCGCTTCACTGACGGATGCGCAACGGCCGGATGAAAGAGCGGTTTGTACCGCGAGTACCTTGCCGAATACTTCCGGCAACGCATCCGCGCGCACTAACACCCAATCATCGGAATTGGGGAAATGTTGTGTCAAACTGTCCACCACCCACGTACAGTAGTACTGCGAATGAGAACACTATAGCACAGTGCCCCACAAAAATCAAGGGGGATTTCTTACTTTTTTGAAAAAACCGACCGCACGTTTCGGTGCGGTCGGTAAAGATCAAGGTTGTGCTTCGGGAACGGTTCCGCCTTCTGCGGGGACACTGTGCTTATCACACATATCCGGCATATAGTTTGGTTTATACACACCTACCCGTGTTTTGGGGCATTTTTCCGTGGCGAGCAAGCCGGTTTCCGTACAGAAAGTTTGCTCAACGGTGGTGCCTCGACGGTCAAAGGGGGTGGGTTCCACTCCTTCGTGCAACGCGAGCATGGTTTTACTCCACAGATTGCGCGCCGCGGACGTTTGCGAACCGACCAGTACCTGGTTCTTATCGTAACCAAACCAACTTGCGGCAACATATTTCGGGGTGCCGCCGACCAGCCACACGTCGTTACGTTTTTGGGTGGTACCGGTCTTGGCGAACACTTCCCAATTAGACCAGGCATTTTTCAAAGAACTTGCTGTGGCGCCTTCGGTGCCGGTGACAACGGTTTGCAGCAGACGGTTCATGATATATGCGGAATCTTCATCCAACACCTGAATGGGAGCGGGACCGTCCTGCAAAATGGTGTTGCCTTTTTGGGTGACCTTGACAAAGGAGTACGGTTCGTTATAAGAACCGCCGTTTCCGAAGATCTGGTATGCGGCAGCCATTTCACGCGGGTATGCACCGTTGGTCAGACCGCCGAGCGCCATGGGTGCGTAATCAATATCCGTGTTGCCGTTGGCATCCGACGTGACGAGCGACGTGAAGTTGAGCGAGCCGGTCAAGAACGTGAAGGAACGGTGAGGTGTGAGTTGTTCAACTAATTGTGCCGCCACCGTGTTTTTGGACGTTTGTACCGCAACGTCGACCGTGGTCATACCGCTGTCCTGCGGGGTGGACTGGTTCACGTTGGTGGGCCATTTGGTGCCGTCTTTCAGAACAATATAACAGTCGCGTACCGGCGAGGAATAGTTGATGAGATTTAACTGGATGGCGGGCGCATACACCGCGATCGGTTTCATGGACGAGCCGGGTTGGCGGATCGCCGAAATTGCACGGTTAAACAAGCGGTCGCCTTCTTTTTCACCTCTGCCGCCGACAACCGCCACGGTTTTTCCTGTGTAATCCATTACGTAGATAGCGGCTTGCGGTTGGACCGTATCGCTGAGCAACGCTTTGGGGAAGTTGTCATCGTTTCGATAGATCGCTTCCACTTTGGCTTGCAGTTTGGGATTCTCACAGGAATAGATCGTTAAACCGCCGTAAAACACCATGTTACGCGCCTGCGCTTCGGTGTATCCGTATTTTTTCACCAAGGCGAAGGTGACGTCGTCGATCAGCATATCGGTGTACCAGTCGTTGACTTCGGTGGTTTTGGCGCTGCTCTTGAAATACAGTTCTTCGCCGAGAGCCTGTTTGTATTCGTCCGCCGTGATGAAATCCAGTTCGTACATTTTGTACAGCACCAGACGTTGACGGGTACGCAGGTTTTCGGGATACCGATAGGGGTTGTATTTTACCGGGTTGTTGGTCATGGCGGCGAGTGCCGCGCATTGCGCCAACGTCAGGTCTTTGGCTTCCACGCCGAAAAAGTAGTTAGCACCCGCGCCGACACCCGTGACGTTGCTGGCAAGCGGCATCATGTTCAGATAGGCTTGCAGGATCTCGTCTTTGGAATAATATTTTTCCATTTCCACCGCCGACAAAATCTCGGTGATCTTACGCTGGATGGAATGGTCGTTATTACCGGTCATGACCTTGATGAGCTGTTGCGTTAAGGTCGAGCCGCCGTACTCGGTCTGGTTAAAGTGCAAAATGAGGTTGGCAAACGCGGAAATGGTACGTTTCCAGTCAACACCGAAGTGCGTGTTGAAGCGTTCGTCTTCAATGGCGACAATGGCGTTTTGCATATTGACCGGCATATCGCCGAGCGGCGTCCAGATACGTTTGATACCGCTGAGACGCTGGAATTCTTCATATTCACCGGTGGATTCGTTGAGCGTCATGATGATACTCGTTTGGTTTTCGTTGATCGAGTCCACGTCCGGCAGGTTGGATTGACCGGTAAAGTTGGTGGCAACGTACACCGTCAGCACGCAGGCAACGATACAAGCAGTCAACACAAAGATCAGACCGATGGTGAGCAGTATCCGCCCGATCAGAGCAAAGACGCCGCGGCGCTTTTGCTCAGCCAGGATCTCACGCCCGCGGTCGAGCCAAGCCGGTTTACGGAAGGTCATGGGAAGTCCCCCTTTTATGATTTCGCGCATAAGGCGCGCAGAACATTCGCGATTATAACAGGTATATATTATAGCACAGATGCGAAATTGTCAAATGTCAAAATTGTAAACATTGCATACTCATGGTGCTTTTGCCCAAACTACGGGAGAGGTGAAAAATATGAGTGAACGGGATCGTCGGTGGATGCCGGCGCTGATCGCGGCTTTTATACTGATCGGTGTGGCGGCATGGGCGAGTGCGTTGTTGCCGGTGACCTCCTCGCCGCGCGCCGCCACGCAACCGAGCGAAGTGCCGCAACAAGTATTGCGTGTATGGGACGGGAAATTGGCGTTGTTTGAGGGAACGGACGAGCCGAGCGAAGTGTATGAAGTGGCGGTGGCGTCCCTGCCGCCCGAAGAGCAGGCGCGGTTGCAGGAAGGAATCGTGATCGAAAGCGAAGAAATGTTGGCGGCGTTGCTCGACAATTATACCAGTTAAAGCCGCTTTTTTGCATTTTTTGCATGCTCTGCTCTGAGTTTTGTGCTATACTAATCCAAATATACACACGAGATGTACACGCGGAGGTTTTAACGGTCATGGCACAGGCGATTGGGTTTGAGGAATTCGAACTGCGTCCCGAGTTGATGCAGGCTTTGGAAAAGATGGGTTTTACCCAACCCACACCGATCCAACAGCAGGCGATCCTGCCGATGCTCGAAGGGCGTGACGTGATTGCCAAAGCACCAACGGGAACGGGTAAGACCTGCTCGTTCGGTATTCCGCTTTTGGAGTGCTATCGACCCGATTGTAAGGATATTCAGGCGGTAGTAGTGTGCCCGACCAGAGAACTGTGCATTCAGATCACCGACGATCTGCAACAATTGGCGATGTTTATGCCGCAGATCCGCATTGTGGCGTTGTACGGCGGTCAGCCGATCAATCGGCAGATCACGGCTTTGAAGAAAAAACCGACCATTGTGGTGGCAACACCGGGACGGCTTTTGGATCATATCAACCGCGGCACGGTATGGCTGGGTAACGTATACACCGCCGTGCTGGATGAAGCAGACGAAATGCTCAAAATGGGCTTTATCCGCGACGTGCGCAAGATCATTAACGCAACGCCGGGTGATACGCAGGTGGTGTTGTTCAGTGCCACCATCTCACGCGAAGTGATGAACGTGGCGTGGGAGTATCAGCGCGATGCGGTGGAGATCACAGTGGAGGCGGAAGGAGAAGCACGCCCGCAGATCACACAGTATGCCATGGAAGCCGCCGAATCTGAGCGGTTGGATGCGATTGAAGCGCTGGCAAAACATCTGGACCTGCACCGCGCCATGATCTTCTACAATCGCAAAAGCACGGTTGCGTGGTTGTGCAAGCAGTTGCAAAAGCGCGGCTGCTCGGTGGATTGTCTGCACGGGGATATTGCGCAAGGGCAACGCAACCGCGTGATGGAAGGATTCCGCAAAGGTAAGTTTGAAATATTGGTCGCGACCGACGTCGCCGCCCGCGGCATTGACGTGGACGACGTGGAAGCGGTCTTCAATTA
Organism: Clostridia bacterium; assembly: GCA_017440005.1. Lineage (GTDB taxonomy): Bacteria > Bacillota > Clostridia > Oscillospirales > Acutalibacteraceae > RGIG3009. The sequence continues at coordinate 1,720 of JAFSIB010000070.1, read as the reverse complement.
CGATATTCCCGAGGAAAACGAGTACTATCTGCACCGTATCGGACGGACAGGCCGTGCGAAACGGCACGGTATCTCGATTACGTTTACCGCATCTTCGGATCAGTTCCGCATGCGAGACATTCGCAAATACACCCATTCGGATATTGAGGATATTGCGATTGGGGAGGACGGTGTGCCGCGGCATACCGATGGCACGGCATTATAAGTGAGGTGAACAGAACATGGCGGTTTCGCGTGAACACGTCCGCAATTTTTGCATTATCGCTCATATCGACCACGGTAAGTCCACGCTTGCCGACCGTATTCTGGAAAAAACGCGCGCTGTGGCGTTGCGTGATATGGAAAATCAGCTGCTGGACAGTATGGATCTGGAACGCGAGCGCGGGATTACCATCAAAGCGCATGCCGTCACGGTATCGTACGATGCCAAGGACGGACAGACGTACATTTTCAATTTGATCGACACCCCCGGTCACGTGGACTTTAACTACGAAGTGTCCCGCTCGCTTGCCGCCTGCGAGGGCGCCATTCTGATCGTGGATGCTTCGCAGGGGATCGAAGCGCAGACGTTGGCCAATACATATCTGGCGGTAGAGCACGGGTTGGAGATCGTACCGGTCATCAACAAGATCGATCTGCCGTCGGCACGGCCCGAAGAGGTACGCACGGAAATTGAAGATATCATTGGTATTGATGCCTCGGATGCACCGCTGATTTCCGCGAAAATGGGCACCAACATTGAAGACGTACTGGAAGCGATCGTACAGAAGATCCCCGCGCCCGAGGGCGCAGATGATACGCCGTTACAAGCGCTTATCTTTGACAGTTATTACGACAGTTATAAAGGTGTTATTGTATACATCCGTGTGAAAGAAGGCACGGTGAAGGTGGGTGACACCATCCGTATGATGGCAACGGGTGCCACGTTTGACGTGGTGGAAGTGGGCATCATGCGAGCGGGTGCGCTGGAACCCTGCGGTTCACTCCATGCGGGGCAGGTCGGTTACATTGCCGCTTCCATCAAAACGGTGCACGATGCGCGTGTGGGTGATACGGTGACGCTCGTGAGCAACCCCGCTCCCGAACCGTTGCCCGGTTACCGCAAGGTCAACCCCATGGTGTTCTGCGGCGTGTTCCCGGCGGACGGCGCGCATTATCAAGATCTGCGGGAAGCGTTGGAGAGGTTGCAACTAAACGACGCGTCGCTCACGTTTGAACCGGAAACGTCGGTGGCACTCGGTTTCGGTTTCCGTTGCGGGTTTTTAGGGTTATTGCACATGGAGATCATTCAGGAACGGTTGGAGAGAGAATACAATCTGGATCTTATCACCACCGCGCCGAGTGTTATTTATCACATCACTAAAACGGATGGGACGGTTGAGTATATCGACAATCCCACCAATTACCCCGATCCGGCAAACATTGATTTCGCAGAAGAGCCGATCGCGGAGGCGCATATTTTATCGCCGACGGAATACGTTGGCAACATTATGGAATTATGTCAGCAACGGCGCGGCGTTTTCCACGATATGAAATATCTGGATCAGACGCGTGTGGATATTCATTATGAGTTGCCCTTAAACGAGATCGTGTACGATTTCTTTGATGCACTCAAATCCCGTACCAAAGGATACGCCAGTTTTGATTATGAGCTCAAAGGCTATCGCAAATCCGAGCTTGTGAAACTGGATATTCTGCTCAACGGCGATGTGGTGGACGC
>JAFSIB010000069.1 GCA_017440005.1 Clostridia bacterium | reverse complement strand
GCTCACCCTCATACCCCAGCGACAGAGGTGCCGCAAACGTCAGATACGGATGACGGTTGAACCCTTCCGTGTACCAGATCGGGAGTCCCGCACGGCGCACCGCACGTGTCATGGTACGGTTTAGATCCAGATGGGAAATATACCGCGCGCTACCCGTTTTGGAAAAGGTAATGCGCATCGTGCGAAAGTCTTTAACGTCGTTCAACGCATACCCCTCCTTTGTAACAGGCGGCACCGCAATGCGAACACGATTCACGGCAGTTCGGTGTGGTCGTGTCTGCATGCGCAGCACGGTTTTCCGCTAACAAAAATTCTTTGGTAACCCCGATATCAATGTGATCCCACGGGAAGACCTCATCCTCCGCACGGCGGCGGCACGCATAAAAGTCCGGATCCAAGCCCACCGAACGGAAGATATCAAGCCACTGTTCAAAATCAAAATGTTCCGACCACGCGTCAAGATTAAAGCCGCGGCGAAAAGCCTCCAGCAAAGCCTTGCCCAGACGGCGGTCACCGCGCGCCAAGACGGCTTCCAGATAAGACGTTTCGGCATCGTGCCAACTGAGAGAGATTTTGCGGGTAGTGACCGATTCACGCAACAACTGTTGTTTTTCACGCAACTGCGTAATACTGTCCTGCGGTTCCCATTGGAACGGGGTAAACGGTTTGGGGACAAAGCAAGACACACTCACCGATACGTTGACGCCCTTGCCTTTCGGTTTGTTGGGATTGTAGTAAAAACAATTGACGATCTTTTGCCCCAACTGCGCGAGTCCCACCACGTCTTCTGCGGTTTCGGTGGGAAGCCCCATCATGAAATACAGTTTCACCGATGTCCAACCGCCCGCAAAGGCTTTGGAAGCGGTGTCCAGAATCTCCTGCTCGGTCAGATTTTTATTGATCGCATCACGTAGGCGTTGTGTACCCGCTTCAGGTGCAAAGGTTAAGCCGCTGCGGCGCAACACGTTCAGACGGTTGGCAAGTTCTTCCGAAAAGCCGTCCACGCGTAAAGACGGAACGGTAATATTGGTATGTTGCGGTTCCGCCCAGGATAACAACCGTTCCAGAAGCGGCTCCAGATGCGTGTAATCGCTGGTGGACAAAGACGATAACGAAAACTCTTCGTAACCGCTGGTTTCACAGAGTGCGCGGCTTTGGCGATCAATGGTCTCCACCGATTTTTCACGCACGGGGCGGTACAGAAAACCCGCCTGGCAAAACCGACAACCGCGGATACAGCCGCGAAAGATCTCGGCCTGAGCGCGGTCATGCACAATATCGATAAAGGGGACCACAAACGATTCGGGATAATACGCCGTATCCATATTGCGAATGATGCGTTTGCGGATGGTCGCAGGGGCACCGTTTTGCGGTGTGATCGCCTCCACAGTACCGTCTTCATGATACGAAACTTCGTACAAAGACGGCACGTAAACGCCTTCAATTTGTGCGGCTTCACGTAAAAACGCCTGCTTATGATAACCGCGTTTTTTATGTTCACGGTACAGGGACATGAGTTCCAAGTTGACCTCTTCCCCTTCGCCGATGATGACAATATCCACAAAATCCGCAAGCGGTTCAGGGTTGGCAGCACACGGGCCGCCGACCACCACCAGCGGATACGAATCGTCACGCTCGGCACTGAGCAACGGAATTTCCGCCAGATCCAGCATATTGAGGACGGTGGTATAACACATCTCATATTGCAAAGTAAAACCGACAAAGTCGAAGTCACGAACGGGATCGCGGCTTTCCAGCGCAAATAACGGGATACGGTTTTCACGCATTAAGGCTTCCATATCGGTATCGGGCGCAAACACGCGTTCACACCAAAAATCATCCACCGCGTTTTTTAAGCCGTACAGGATCTTCATGCCAAGGTGTGACATGCCCACCTCATACAAATCAGGAAAACAAAAGGCAAAGCGAACGTTAACACAACGCTTGTCCTTGACAACACTATTGAGTTCCCCGCCGGTATACCGTGCGGGTTTTTGCACTTTATCAAACAGTTGTTCCAGTGTTAATGCCATGATATCCTCCAAAACAGTTCAGATGGTATCAGTATACCGCATTTCGACTGAATTTTCAATGCTTCTCTTTGAAGAAAAGCAACAAAATCAAATATCCGCTGATGAGTAATAGCGAAACGTTGTGGATATCCGTCAGTACGCAGAAAAAGCCAAAAACCGCCAACGGGAAAACCGTGATGACCGATGTTACCCTCACCGTACGCAAAGCCGTACGTTCCGAACACCGCAAGCACAAAACGGCATACAGCGCTTCCCCGCCGTCCAGCGATACGATCGGTAACAGATTGAATACACCCAGAACGGCATGAACAAAGGCGGCAGACGAGCAACCGCATAACTGCAAAATGACACAACATAACACGTTAACAAGCGGTCCGGCCAGTGAGACGGCGGCCGATGCCGCATAACCGGGGTACCGTGTGCGGTCCCGCTCGATAGTCACACCGAAAATGCCCACCGTTACACGACACGGGCGGTCGTTCACGGTGAGCATAGCAAGTGCGTGTCCGGCTTCGTGCAACAGAGAAGCAAACAAGCAGGATAAGGCGGTGTGTGACGGATCGGCAGATAACAGAAAAACCACCATGGCGGGAAACAACACACTAATCCGAATCGGGATGCCGCCGAGTCTAATTTCAAACATGGCTGACCGTTTCCACCCATTCATAGACGGTTTGTGAAAAGGCATTGTCCATGAACAGATCCCGTAAGCAGTCACGTGCGCTGTCATACCACGCACCGCCGATCAAACGCAACGTCAAAGCAAGCAGCAGCACAACACCACCGATCGCGCATTGTATCACCAAAAAAGACGGTGTCCGATGATGTTGTGCCGCCATAATTCACGATCTCCTTTTATACGATAATACAAATCAAACCGTTACAACCGTCATTGATGATGCGTTCCACGGTTTCTTTGAGTTTCAGACGGGCATCCCCCGGCATACGGTACAGTTTGTTGTGCAGTCCCTCGTTGACCAAACCGTACAGTGACGTACCGAAAATGTTGGATTCCCAAATCTTGGACGGATCTTCTTCAAATTCACGCAGCAGGTATCCCACCAGTTCTTCCGATTGTTTTTCCGAACCGACAATGGGCGCTACCTCGGTGGTGATATCCGCTTTCATCATGTGAATGGACGGTGCGGTTGCACGCAAACGGATGCCGTAACGCCCGCTCTGCTTGATGATTTCGGGCTCCTCCAATGACATTTCGTCAAGGGACGGCATAACGATCCCATATCCCGTACTTTCCACCTGATCCAAAGCGTTCTTGATCTTTTCATACCGTGTGCGAATATGACTCATCTCGGTCATGCACCGCATCAGTTCACCCTCGTCATTGATCGGCATGCCGGTCGTTTCGCCGAGCACACGGTAAAAGAGTTGCGGTTGTAAGGACACGCGGATCACACCGCTGCCGCTGCCGAGTCGGATGCTTGCCAGATCGGCTTTTTCAATGTACTCGCACACGTCCATATCGTTCGGCACAGTGTGCAATTCACGGATCTTGCGCACGTCACAAGCCGCTTGTTTGACACTGCTCATCACGCTGCGGCGGATCGGGTGGTCGTGATCCAATTCCATGATCCACGTCGGTACCTGAAAACCGATCTCACGCACGGGAAATTCAAACAGAATCGTTTTCAGAATATCGCGAATATCGCTTTCGTCCATTTCCAGACAGTTGACAGGACATACGGGAACACCGTATGCTTCGCTCATTTCCGCGCACAGAGTTTTGGTCTGTTCGCTGTGCGGCGAAACGGTGTTGAGCAACACGGCAAACGGTTTGTTGATCTCCTGCAATTCCCGAATCACACGCGCTTCAGCCTCGGCATATTCTTCGCGGGGAATCTCGGTGATACTGCCGTCTGTCGTGACCACCAAGCCAATGGTGGAATGCTCGGCGATCACTTTATGAGTTCCCACTTCTGCCGCCATGTTGAACGGGATCTCTTCGTCATACCACGGCGTTTTGACCATACGCGGGGCATTTTCCTCAATGTACCCCAGCGCAGAAGGGACCACATATCCCACGCAATCGATCATACGCACACGCATGTTGGCGGTACTGCCAACCGCGATCTCTACCGCTTGCTCGGGAATAAACTTGGGTTCGGTCGTCATGATCGTGCGCCCCGCAGAGGATTGCGGCAACTCATCGATCGCGCGTTCACGGCTGTACTCACTTTGAATGTTGGGCAACACCAAGGTGTCCATGAACTGTTTGATCAAGGTGGATTTTCCGGTACGTACCGGGCCGACTACCCCAATATAGATATCGCCGTTTGTCCGTGTTGCGATATCCTGATAGATCGTATTACTGGCTGTCATATTCCTTGCCTCCGCTCACTTCGTTTTTTCGTTTGTATATTCTTATGTGACGTTTTTTGAAATATGACATCTGAAACTGTAAATCGTTATGCGCAGATATAATCATAACCACCGGCCGTGCCGGTGGTATGCACTGCCCCCTTAGGACATGTTACCAGCCGAGCCTATAGGCTCATCGAACAAATTTCTTTTGCACATGTCGCCCTACTACCACAAATGTAGT
>JAFSIB010000068.1 GCA_017440005.1 Clostridia bacterium | reverse complement strand
TGCTACACCGATCAACCGGGCGTGCAGTTATATACCGCCAATTTCTTAAACTCCGATTTCGGTAAAGGCGGACCGATGTCGCAGTATCAGGGCTTCTGCTTGGAAACGCAGCACTTCCCCGATAGCCCGCACCATGCACACTTCCCCACCACCGTGCTGAAAGCCGGTGAAACGTTCCACAGCGTAACGGAATACCACTTCTCCAAAATATAAACATAAACGGCGGCAAGAACGTTGTTCTTGCCGCCGTTTTGTTTATTCTTCTTCTGAAGTGGCTTTTTCACCGATCGCCACGATGATCTCGTGTGTCATAAAATCATCGGCCTTATCCACCGTTACCTTAAGGTGTTGATACTCAAACACATATCCCACCTCAGGGATGCTACCAACGGTTTCGGTCAACCAACCGTTAACGGTGGTCGCCTCAATCTCGTCTTCGGTTTCCAGCGCAAAGAATGCCATAAAATCTTCCACCGAAGTCGAACACAGTACTCGGTAAGTCTTATCGTCGATCTTCTGGATCTCTTCCACGGCTTCGTCGCTTTCATCCCAGATCTCGCCAACGATCTCTTCCAGGATATCTTCCATGGTGACGATACCGGAAGTCTCACCGTATTCGTTAACCAACATCACGATGTGGTTATGCTGCTTTTGCATATCCTTGAACAACACGTCCAGGTGCGCCGTTTCCGGCACAAAGGTCGGTTCAAACATAGCCTGTTCCAACGTAAAGTCGGGACGGTTGCGCTTAATCAGATAATCGCGTGTGAACAAGACCCCCACAATGTTATCCGGTTTTTCCGCATATACGGGAATGCGGGAGTACCCCTCTTCCTCGATCACACGCATGATCTCGTCATCCGTGGATTCAATATCCAAAAACACAACCGCTTTACGCGGGGTCATCACGTCTTCAGCGATCATGCCGTCAAGTTTGAACACATTTTTGATATATTCAATATCGTTTTCATCCAGTGAGCCTTCGTCAGCACCCGCATCCAGCATCAACACGATATCCTCTTCCGAAACCGGATCTTCTTTCGCATGCGGATCAATACCAAACAAACGGACAACACCGTTGGTGGAAACCGTTAACAACCAAATGATCGGTTTCAAGATTCCTGCCAACACCGTGATAACACCGCATACGGCTTCCGCCAGTTTTTCTTTGTTGCGCATCGCCACGCGTTTGGGTACCAGTTCACCGAGCACCAACGTGAAGAATGACAAAATGATCGTGATCAGAATAACGGCAACCGTATCGATCATGCCGATCTGTGCCGCCGGCACTTGAAAGGCCGTCACAATAAAATCGGTCAAATACCCGGCAAAGTTATCCGCCGCAAAAGCCGAACCTAAGAAACCGGCAAGGGTAATACCGATCTGGATCGTCGATAAAAACTGCGTAGGATCTTCAATCATTTTGAGCATGCGGACCGCTTTTTTATCGCCGTCTTCCGCACGCGCTTTCACCTTTTTCTCGTTAAGAGAGATCACCGCGATCTCGGTTGCGGCGAAAAAGGCATTGAGTAAAATTAATACGAATTGCAGTAATAACTGCTTTGCAATATCCATGGGATTATGTTACCTCCAAAAATACGTAAAATTCCGTGATAAACGTTTACCGATCAATTGCGGTTACGAATTGACCGACGTGTGATTGCCACCAACCACTCGGCGTATTTTGAAGGTACGTTCAACGTCTGCTGCCTACTTCGAGGAAGCGGATCCACAAAAACCAACTCCTTATTTTGTTATATTGGTACGTATCATATCATATATTCGGGCACTCGTCAAGTTTAGTCTATCCCTGCGCCAATTTGCGATAACTGACCGGTGACATACCGTATTGCCGCGCAAACATGCGGGAAAAATAGAACTGATCGCAAAAACCGAGCGACTCACTGATGGATTTGACGGACCGGTCGGAATACCGCAGCTGCAATTCCGCAGCAGACAACACCCGATCGTTGATATACTTACCGATCGGCACGCCGACTTCTTGGCGGAACACTTTGCGTAAACGGCTATCCGAAACAAACAGTTCTGTGGCGATCTCTGCCGCAGATAAACCGGATTTTAAATGTTTATCCACGTATTCGATACACCGCTTCACCAAAAGGCTGTACGCTTCATTCTTCCAGGAATCCACGCCCACACGTTCCATAGCTTCACACACCAACTGATACGCGTGTGAACGGATATACATCATACTGTAATAATCTGCACGGCGCCACTGGCGAATCATTTCTTCAATTTCTTCCATACGGTCCGGAAACACTAACACCTCGTGGATATCCGATAACAGATCATAGTTATCGTACCGCAACACGTTTACGTGCATATACAGTTTTTCCAAGTGTTCATCACAATGATATCCGCAATCCAGACCGGACGGCAACAAATAAATATTACCGGGAAGCATGGTGATCGACTTACCGCCGTATTCCACAACGCCCGAGCCATCCAACACATAATATAAACGGTTGATGGATTCCCGCGCATGCTCACGCCGCCATGCGCTATCCAGGATCGCATAACGGATTTCGGAAATATTTAAGGTCAAATAGTTAATACTGTTTGACAAGATCACATTGTTCTCAATAATCATGGCAAATACTCCATATCTCGTGACAGATTGCTCATGCTATTTGGATTATAGGGCATTTTCCGACAATTGTCAAGATAATATTACACATAAATATCGCCAATCCATGAATAATTTGCCTATTACTATCCCACACTATGTATCATAATGTAAGGAGGAAAAACAGTATGACAACCGATTTTAAAAACAGTGAAACCAAGATAAACCTCATGAAGGCATTTGCCGGAGAAAGTCAGGCGCGCAACCGTTATACGTTCGCCGCCGAAAAAGCCATGAAACAAAAACTGCATGTCATTGAATGTGTGTTCCGCTTTACCGCAGATCAGGAAAAGGAACATGCAACCATCTTCATGAATCATCTCAAAGAAGCAGAAGGTGAAACCATCGCGATCGACGGTACGTTCCCGGTGGAAACCACCGAATCCATCGTACAACTTTTGCGCAACGCCGAACACAACGAAGCTGAAGAATTTGACCCCATTTACAAAACGTTTGCCGAAACGGCGGAACGTGAAGGATTCCCTGCGATTGCTCATTCGTTCCGCAGTATTGCGCAGATTGAAAAAACGCACAGCGAACGGTTTCGTAAGTTCGCGGAGTTGATGGAAAACGGTCAGTTATTTGTATCGGATATGGAATGCGGTTGGATCTGCTTAAACTGCGGTCATGTTCACACCGGCAAAGCGGTTCCGGCACAGTGCCCCGTATGCCAACACGACCAAGGATACTTTGTGCGCATCACCCTGGCACCGTATACCTCGGCATGCTAAAAAACAACGCCCTGTTCCGCATTTTGGAACAGGGCGTTTATACTGTATTTTCTTAACCGCGACGGCTACGCAGAACTTCTTCCACGATGCGGCGGATCGTTGCCTCATCGGGAACACCGGCTGCAGAACCGGCTTTGCCGCAGCAACCGAACAGTTGCATTTTCTCGGAAACCGATACTTTGATCGCCTCACGAATGGAGGGCAACAGATCAATGATACCCTTGCCCATATCGGTAAAGTGTGCGAGCGCCGCAGCGACTGCTGCAATGTTGATATCGGTAAAGATATTCACCTTGGAAATACCCATCTCTATGCACTTGCGGAAATCTTCATCCGTCAAGCCGGAACCGCCGTGCAATACGAGGGGCGTGGAAACCGTGTTCGCGATCTTCTGAATACGGTCAAAGTCCAATTTCGGGGGCAGTTTGTAAGCACCGTGTGCCGTACCGACCGCGATTGCCAAAGCATCCACACCGGTGCGCTCCACGAAATCTTTTGCCTCTTCGGGGGTGGTATAGAATTTCGCAGCATCGTCCTGCTGTTCAGCCGTGGCAGCACCTTCCGCGCCACCCACGTGACCGATCTCACCTTCAATGGAAGCGCCGTAAGAGTGCGCAATATCCGCCATCTCTTTCACACGGGCACAGTTGTTCTCGTATGTATCGGTCGAGCAATCGTACATAATGGACGAGAAACCGAGTTTGAGTGCTTTGAGGCAGGTTTCTTTATGCAGACCGTGGTCCAGATGCACAACAACCGGCACTTTGGCGCGTTCTGCCATCGGGATCAGGATCATCGCCAGATCTTCCAGCGAGTTATACGGCAACAACACTTCGGCAGTACCGAAAATAACAGGAGAACCGGTCTCCTCAGCAGCGGCAATAATACCCTGCGCCAATTCCAACGTAACTGCGTTAAACAGACCAACCGCATAATGGCCTTTTTTGGCTTGCGGCAGAATGTCGTTCATGGTAACTAACATAGAAAAGATCCTCCGTTTCGTAATGGATGCCCTAAAACAGTATTATTATAATATGCCTTGTCATATTTTTCAAGTAGTAAGATAAAAAACGTGTCGTTTTTTTGCAGTGTTAATTTTCAGCGGTCAGTTGTCGGAACAATTCCAGATACGCCGTTTCCGCCACCGCAAAATCCTCAAATGCAAACGATAAGGATGCGGCAAGCGGCGGTTCTTCTGCTTGAATTTCCCTGCCACTGATCTCTTTAAACTCATAATACAACATCGTGTCATCCACTTGGGACATGAGTTGCCGTTCCTCATCGGTCAACGCCGGCGTGATCCACTTGTCATAAATCAACGTTTGCAATGTGTGCTCCACTTCGCGGTAATACGGCAACCATTCTTTGACAGGCCGTGTAATATCCGATAAATACGCCTCACTCGCATCGTGCAGCAGACAAGCCAGCTGCACACGGCGGGAATATCCGCGTGCGGCGGCTTCGGTTACACAGTTCACACAGTGTTGTGCCACCGAAAAGAAATGCGGAAAATGCCCGTTTGCGCGGCACATCAGCGATAACGCATGCGCAATATCCTCAACACGGATATCCTCTGTCACGGCATACACCGGGTCAAAGCAACGTCCCGTATAGGTTGTAATAGTACTCATCAAAAAACACCGCCTTTCCGTCCAGTATACGGCAAGGTTTGCCGCACTGTCAAGAACCGTTCAACGTGTAAAAATGGCTTGACCCAATCGGTCAAGCCATTTTTCTTATTTGTTCAAATATTCCGCTTTGTACAAACGGTTTAAGTTCCGTGCCGACGGGTAGATCGACTGCGGACTTAAGAAATGCGAAAATTCAAACGTGATGATCTTATCCGCGTATTCCTGATGCAAGGAAAGTTTCCGTTTTAGCTCCTCAAACGGAATCGGATAATACATGCACCGCACGTCACGTTCAAAGGTTTCACTATTGATCCAGTGCGCAATATGATACTCATCGCACAGTTTCTTGATACCGCGGAAGTATAAAGGCATGTCCTCGGTGGGAACCGGACCGTCCTGGAACGCACAGATATCAATACCTTGTCCGCACTTTTGGAAAATGCGTGCCCATTCTTCGGCGTTTTGTTCGGGCGTTAAATAATCGGCAGCATCAATGTTCGCACCTTTAAAGTACGGACTGATCATCACCGGTTTATCCGGCGTTTTTTCTTTGCAGATCGAGGATAAGCCGTTGAACACTTCACAAATGTTCAGTTCCTCAATGCAGGTTTCCTGCGGGATATACCAGCCGTGGAAAGACGGATAGTCACCGTACCGTGCATACACCTCGTCCACAAATAAGCGATTCTTGCGAATCTCCCCCGCGGCATCACCGTGATTCCAGTCCAACGAGGAAATGTACATACCCATGATCACGTTCATGCCGCGTTTGCTGGTTTCCTCAAAAATAAACTTGGCAAAATCGCTGCGATACGGCGTGTTAAACACCTCGGAGGGGTACACGGTTTTTCGACCGTATCCGCCGCGGATGAAAATCACGGTATCAATGCCGATCTCCTGCATGTTATCCAGATCGTTTGCCCACTCTGCAAGCGACCAGTTGGAAGACGGAATATCGTGTGTAATTTCATCAATAAACGTGCCGGTAATAGGAGTCATCTCTTTACTCTCTCCTTTTTACAGTATCGGCGTTACGGGTTCGCCGGTTGCAATTTTTTGTAACAATTCTTCACAGAGCATCAGACAGCGCGGTAAATGATACGGACCTTTCCACATGGAACCTTTCTGTACGTGTGAAACCGTACCGTCGCGATGCAGGTAGCCGTACCACTCGCCGTGCTCGGTATCGGCAAAATGCGAAAATACGTATTCATGCAGCAATTCAAATCGTTCCCAGTACTTCTCATCTCCTGTGAGCGCATACGCCATCAGCGAAGCAATCAACGCTTCATTGTGTACCCACCACAGTTTCATATCCCATTCCAGTTGTTCACAAGGACGGCCATCCAAGTCCACGAAATACAGAATACCGCCGTGTTCCTTGTCCCAGCCGCGTTCAAACGCCCAATCAAACATCTGCAACGATTTTTGCAGCAACTCGTTATCACCGGAATACACAGCTTCGCTCATTAAGAACCAGGCGTTTTCACAGGTGTGCCCCGGGTTGATCGTACGACCGGCAGGGTTATCCACGTGACTGCCGTCCGGCAACACGTTTTCCAAATTGCACTGCAATTCCGGTTGATAATGATATTTAAGCATATCCTCCACAAAACCTTTTACGGCTTTGGCGAATTTCTCTTCTTTTTCCGGCATGCAACGGCGCAACTGCTGACCGATACTGAGCATCACCATCGGTACCGATGCCGCACGTTCTTCACGCGTTTCGGCATACGATTTCGGCGTGATCTTAAACGGATCGGATTCCGGGTGGTAATACAACTCGCTCATCAGATCAAAGCATTTTTCAGCTTTTTTGAGCGCCTCACGATCACCGAATGCCGCACCGTATTCCGCCATACCGGCAACATAAAAACTTTCCGAGAACATATAACGGCGTTTGCGAAGCGGGCGACCGTCACGCGTTACGGTGAAAAACATACGTCCATCGGCATCCACGCACTTTTCATCCAAAAAACGCACACCGTTTTGCGCAGCTTTCTTCCACTCTTCACGCATACCGTAGCGCCGGATCAGTGAAGAAAACGTCCACAAGCAACGACCTTGAAACCAAACCGACTTATCGTTGTTGTAACTTTTCCCCTCGCGGTCCACCGAGGTAATATACCCGCCGTATGTATCATCCACTAAATCGCTGTTCAGCCAAAACGGAACCACGTTGTTGAGCAAATGATCTTTATAAAATTCAGCCAACTTACCGGCTTTGCTCGCAATTGTTTCTGCCATTGTGTTCTCCTTGCCACCCTTCACAAAACATACCGCCATTATATACAAATATACAGGTACAGTATCGCATATAAGGCCTTTCACGGCAATATCACCTTAAAAAGTGATAACTATTATTTGAAAAATTACCCAACATTTTTCATCTTTTTACACAACAGCGATCGTAAACCTTCCTTTTACCTTCTCCTTTCTTGCTTTTGTACGGATTTTCTGCTATCATAAATTTGAAAAAAGGAGAGGTGCTCATGATCTATACCGTCACCTGCAACCCATCGTTGGACTATACCCTGCACGTACCGCATTTGGTAACGGATGCAATCCACCGTTCCACAGCGGAAAGCATTACGTTCGGCGGCAAGGGAATCAACGTATCGGTGATCTTATCACGGCTTGGTATCCCCTCTTGTGCGCTTGGTTTTACAGCAGGCTTTACCGGCAATCACTTGCAAGCACTGCTGAAATCGGAAGGCGTTACCTGCGATTTTATACAACTGTCACGCGGTGAAACGCGCATCAATATCAAGATCCGTTCCCACACAGAATGTGATATCAACGCAAGCGGTCCCGCCGTAACGGAAGATGAACTGGCGCAATTACTTTGCAAAATTGACACCTTGCAAAGCAATGACGTATTGGTGTTGGCAGGTTCCGTTCCAAACGGTATACCGAAAGATCTATATGAAACCATACTAACACGCATCCAAGATCGCGGTGTTCTTGCGGTTATCGATGCTGAAAAGGATTTATTACGTCGTGCTCTCCCGTTTCGTCCCTTTTTGATCAAACCCAATCATCACGAACTCGGTGAACTGTTCGGCACAACCGCAACCACGCTTGATGCAATCCTTCCTCTCGCCCGTCAATTACAGACGGAAGGTGCACGGAACGTGCTGGTCTCGCGCGCGGAACACGGCGCGGTTTTGCTGGATGAAACCGGAAACGTGCACACCGCTGAAAATGCTCCCGGCACGTTGCGCAACTCCGTTGGTTGCGGTGACAGTATGGTGGCAGGATTCCTGGCAGGGTATCTGCAAACGCAGGACTATCCCACCGCTTTGAAACTCGGTACTGCCTGCGGCAACGCCACCGCCTTTTCCGATACTCTTGCTACTCACGAGGAAATCCAACAGACCTTGTCACAGCTGTAAAACATATCATAATAGCGCGGTCGACAACAGTCGACCGCGCTTTTTGTTGGTTACCTAAACAGATATTAGTTGAAATACTCGCCGAGATATTCCTTGGTATTCTCCACCATTTCGTCAAACAGTGCGCGGGCATCTTGCAACGACAAGGTCTGCACGTGCGGATCCGCCATAAAGGCTTTGAACGCCAACTCCAGATCACGTGTCAAACCGGCTTCCACAACCAGTTCCTGCTCCGCAACAATGGGGGCAATCAATCCGTAAAGCGTTTCGGGGAGATCTCCGGCACACACCGGTTTTACGCTATCCGCCGAAAATACGGCATTGGTTTCCACCACAGCACCGAGCGGCAAATTCGGGATCTGACCTTGGTTCGGAATGTTGACGTTGGTCACCATATCGCCGAGACCCAAAATGGCTTTCATTTGCAGAACGCCTTCTTCACCGGATTGATCCAACTTAAACTTCTCTTTCCCCTCAATCAGATCACGGCTTTTCTGCAAGCGCTCGTCCAAATCTTTCAGGCGCCATTGAATCGGCGTTAAGCCAAAGCCATATTCTGCCACCTGTTCCGGCGAAGACGTATACCAACTCTTCGGGCAGAACTCTGCCAAATGGCGGTCACCTGCCGCCGCGATCACGCCGTAACGGTCAAACAGATCAAACTTAACAAGTTCATGCGTTTGGAATGCTCTGTTCATCCAGTTGCCGTCGTTCTCCGGGGGTTTCTCCCCTTCAGCTCGGCGTTTGTTGGCATACTCACGGTACAACGGCAACAGATCGATATTGCCGTATTTTGCTTCCGTGATCCACGTAAAATGGTTCACACCGGTAACGTTGGCTTTGATCTGGTTGCGTTTTACTCCCGGAATACCGCCGATCTGATCCAACGACTTGCACAACAATTTCAGTGTTTCAAACACTTCGTGGCAGCAACCGAACATTTTGATTTCCGGAAATACACGGTACAACGTTCTGGTGCATACGGTCATCGGGTTGGTATAGTTGATCACCCAGGCATTCGGGCAATACTCACGAACCGCGTTACCGATCTCTTCAAACATCGGGATGGTACGCAGTGCGCGGATAATACCGCCGGGGCCAACCGTATCGCCCACCGGTTGATAAATGCCGTATTTTTCGGGCGTATGGACGTCGGAACCCATTTCTTTAAACGTACCGGGAAGAATGGAAACCACCACAAAATTCGCATCGGTCAAGGCTTCTTTAAGGGTCTTAACCGCTTTGTAAGACCATTGCGACGCTTCCGGAAAATCCTCGCGGATCTTATTACCGATAATCTCGTTATCTTGCGCCGCTTTGTAATCGATATCGTACAGCGCAACTTCACCCTCAAAGTTTTCGGCAAGTGCCAGATCTTTCATCAGCGTCCATGCCCAACCGCGGGAACCGCCGCCGATATACGCGATTTTTACGCCGCTGACACCGTTGTCATGATATTGCATGATTACCACTCCGTTCATTCATTCTGTTGAGACCACTGTATCACATTTTTTTATTGACTTCCTTTGTATTTTTATGATAAAATGCGAAAAACACGAAATTTTTAAGATAAATAGAGGGATTTCATGGAAAGAACGCTAAAAACAAAGGAACCGAACTTGTTTCATTACAACCGCGCCCTTTCGGTTACCATGTCGAACATGCACTATCACGATTCTTATGAGATCTATTATCTTCTCAGCGGCAAGCGCCGCTATTTTATCAACCATAAAATTTTCGATCTGATACCGGGCGATATTATTCTCATTCCCAAAAACGTGATCCATAATGTGCTCAACTCCCCCGGTACCGAGGAAGGCGAGTATCACGAACGGTATCTGGTCACACCGCATGAAGAACAGATCCCGGAAAATTTGCGCCATTGTTTTCAGCAGAATTTCTATCGGTTGCCGCCCAGTATTTCCGCGCACATCAAAGAAGAAATTCAAGAAATGGAAAAGAACTTCGCCCTCAACGATGAGTATACTTTACAAGCCTACAACGCACATTTGGTAAACATGTTGATTCTTCTTTCACGGTTCGGCAACAGCACTGCTTCACACGAACCGGAACTGTCCCACATGAGTTATATCATGCAAGAAGCCGCCTCATATATCGACCGTAATTTCCACCGCAATCTCACTCTTTCGGAACTGGCAGAAAAGTACTCTTATTCCAAAGAATACTTTTCCGGTGAATTTAAAAAATCCACCGGACGCGGTTTTGCGGAATATCTCAATCATGTTCGCATTGTGCACGCACTGGAACTGCTCGGTGACAAATCACTGCACATTTCCGACATCTCTGCAAAATGCGGTTTCAACGACAGCAACTATTTCTCGTCAGTCTTCAAAAAAGCACTCGGCATTTCACCGTTGCAGTATCGGCAAAAGCAATATTAAGCGTACATCCATTCACCATCCGCGTCCCGAGGATAGAACCACTACTTTGCCAAAACAAAACACCACCCTGTTGGGTGGTGTTTTGTTTTGTCTATGGGCTACAAAAAAGATATTTAAAAAAACAAATAATTATGGGATTTCTCCTTCGTTAGCAGTAGTTTTGTAAGCCTTGTTTTCTAAGTATGCAGAAAACTCCTGGGGACTCCCGTTAAAAACATTTACATCAATGTATTTTTCTTTTCCGTTATACCCTTTGATGCTTTCACGATTCGTATATTGCCAAAATGTCCATACCCTATCGTCAGATGTTTTAGGTTTTGAAATAACGTTTCTAATCCAAATATCGTATTCTTTATAGTCGTTGGATAAATACAGCTCATAAGACTTTTCTGTAGCATA
>JAFSIB010000067.1 GCA_017440005.1 Clostridia bacterium | reverse complement strand
TAAAGGGGGCTGTCAAAAATCTTTGATTTTTGACTGGGGGATTGTTTGGTGAAAGAAATCGTTTCAAGCAGAGTGTTGGTTTTGTACAGACAATCCCTCCGTCAAAACCTGCGGTTTTGCCACCTCCCTTTACACAAGGGAGGCTATGCCCACCCGTAACTTTGTGAAGGAGAGGTAGGGGTGGAAGATGCGGGGTGGCGTATTGCCACCCCTAACGTTAAAACCGTGGTACAGACAAATCGACGTGCTCGCCGCGAGGTGTGCTCACCGCGAGGTGCGGGCGGCAGATTGCCGCCCCTACGGTGTTGGTTTGGGATCGTACAAATTGATAACGGTTTTGCGTTGCCTTTCCGCCAGTTTCTTAAAACGCGCCGAGCCGCCGACGGTGCCATGCACGTATGTGATAACAAAATCCGATCGTTTTAGCATCCATTCGTTACGTCGCACAATGGCAAATCGCGGCGGAACAGACTCGATTCCCTCGGGAAATACGGTGGGATACGGTAATGCGCATGACGGCAGGTACGCCAACACCACGGCATATTGTATGTGTGGGTATTGTTTTTTCAAACGGCACAACGTTTGTGCAACCAGCGTGTCAAAATTGCCGTGATTTCCAACGTAAAATCGCGTGACACTGTGTACGTTTATCAGTTCAACAATGGTGTCTTCCAATGTTCCGATGATGCTTGAGGGAGTATCGGCGTGCCCGAAAAAGGTACAGGTTTTCATATATATACCTCACATGTGTGCGTCATTATTTCGTCATTATATCACCATTTTTGTTGTGACGCAATATTTGCGGTAAAATGACATCATAATAGTGTTGATATGATGCGGAGGTGTGGCGCATGGAGGACAAGTTGTTGCGGTATACGTTGCGCGTGGATCGGGTGTTGTTTAAAAAGTTTCGATATATTGCGGAAGCGGAAGGGCGTTCCGCCAATCGGGAGATTGAGCAATACTTGAAAAAACGCGTGGCATTGTATGAAGAAAAGAACGGTGAGATCCCGTTGGATTGAACGATCGCATTGAGCAAGGTGCTGTTGTGTAAAACAGCACCTTGTTTTTTGTGTGGTGCTTATGGTATACTGAACACATACAGTAATCGCGAGAGGTGATAGGTTATGTTAAAAGGTATTCCGCCGATTTTAGCCCCCGAATTGCTCAAAGTCTTGTGTGAGATGGGTCACAGTGACCGTTTGGTGATCGCAGACGGGAATTTTCCGTCGCATACCATGGGCAAAAATGCCATTGTGATCCGCATGGACGGGCACGGTGTGCCGGAAATTCTGGATGCGATCCTGCAGGTGTTTCCGTTGGACGCGTACACGGATACCCCCGTGCAACTGATGCAACTGATGGACCGTGACGTGGGGAAGATCGAGACCCCCATTTGGGATACATACAAGGAAATTATTGCAAAATACGATGAACGCGGCGCAAAAGCAGTTACCAATATCGACCGTTTTCAGTTTTATGATGAGGCAAAAGAGGTATACTGCATCATCGCGACGGGTGAGACCGCCGTGTATGCGAACGTGATGTTGCAAAAAGGCGTGGTATAAATGGAACGTAAAAACAGTTATTCGTTTTTTCAGAATCGGGAGTGTCAGTATTTTCCGTGCCACCCAACGGAACATCCCGAACACTTTAACTGTCTGTTCTGCTATTGCCCGTTGTATACGTTGGGCGATCAGTGCGGCGGCTATTTCCGTTACATTGCGGACGGCGTGAAAGATTGCTCGGGTTGCATGGTGCCGCATGCGCCGGGCGGATACGAATATATCCTGTCCCGCATGGACGATGCGGTGAAACTGGCACTTAAAAATAAGCGGGGTGCGGTATGAGAAAAATGATCGGCGCGGTACTGTGTATTGCGATACTGTTTTGTGTGTGCACGGCTTCGGTTTCGGCGTACGGCGAACATTGGTTGGATACGGTGGAAGCGCCGTCGGATTACGCGTATTCCTTTGCGGTGGTGGGCGATACCCAGGTGGTGTGTGAACGTTCACCCGAGGGGTTTACCGCCATTTACGACTGGCTGCTTCAAAACCATAAGCAAAAAAAGATGCAGATGGTCATTGGAATGGGCGATATCACCGAAAACAAGACCGATATGAAAGAATGGAACCTTGCCTACGAGCAGATCATGCGTCTGCACGGCAAGGTGCCGCTTTCGCTGATTCGCGGTAACCACGACGACACGGCGATGTTCAACAACACGTTTTATGAGTTGTATGAGGACACCGACGGATCGTACGAAGCAGCGACGCTGAATAACTCGTATCAACTGCTCAAAGCGGGCGATCAGCATTACCTGATCTTGGCGTTGGATTACGGACCGAGCGATGCGGTACTGCGCTGGGCGGGGGACGTGTGCAAGCAACACCCCGGTTACAACGTGATCGTGACAACGCACGGGTATCTGGATCGCGGCGGCAAATTATTGCCGCTTGGTGACAAGAACGTGTACGGCAGCGGTATGGCGTACCACGGCTGTGAAAACGGCGGTGAGGAGATCTGGGAGAAACTGGTGTCGCAACACAAAAACATTGTGATGGTGCTGTGCGGGCACGTGGGAGAAAACGGGGTGGAACATTCCGTGCGGATCGGCAAGCACGGCAATCCGGTGTTGGAACTGCTCATCAATCCGCAAAGCATTGACGATCAGCACGCGCTGACCGGTATGGTAGCGATGCTGTATTTTACGCAAGACGGTAAAACTGTGACGGTGCAGAATTATTCCACCATTCAAAAGAAATTTTACGGGCAACCGTTCACGGCGGCGGTACAGACAGTGGCACACACGCACGCGGCGGTGGATACCGCTTTTCAACACGATGCCGCGGCGCACTGGCAACTGTGTCCCTGCGGGGAAACGGTGAATAAAAGCGCGCATGATTTCAGTAAGGGCGCCTGCGTGTGCGGGGAACAAGCCAAAACGTCCGCGGGCACGTCCGTGACGCAGAGCGGTACGGTGACCACCACCGCACAAGCGGTGACTGCCACGCAATCCACGGACGTGATCGCGCCGGCGGAAGAAGCGCCGTTTCCGATCTTACCGATCGTACTCATTGCGGTGGGGGTGCTCATCGTGGCAGGTATGGCGATTGTGATCGTGAAATTAGCAAGGAAATAAACGGTAAAGCACCGTCCCGCGCAGGGACGGTGCTTTTTTGTTTCGATTGGTTTTTACCACGTGTTTATCGTTAGGGGGCGCAATACGCGCCCCCGTAACTTTTTCTTTGTGCCACGCCTTTGCGGCAAGACGAGTTTGTACAAATGCGGGGGCGCAATACGGCACCCCGTTTCTTTGTAGGGAAAAACTACCAGCAGTGCGGGTGTACAAATACAGCTTTAGCTATGGGGAATCCCGCCACAGCGGTGGCCCCCTTGTGTAAAGGGGGCTGTCAAAAATCTTTGATTTTTGACTGGGGGATTGTTTGGTGAAAGAAATCGTTTCAAGCAGGATGTTGGTTTTGTACAGACAATCCCTCCGTCAAAACCTGCGGTTTTGCCACCTCCCTTTACACAAGGGAGGCTATGCCACCCGTGACTTTGTGAAGGCGAGGTAGAGGGTGGAAGATGCGGGGTGGCGTATTGCCACCCCTAACGTTAAAACCGTGGTACAGACAAATCGACGTGCCCACCGCGAGGTGCACATTTTGGGTTTTGTGCGTAACGGTGGGGATAAATCCCCACCCTACGGATCATATACACCAATCGACGGAACATTCGTCGCGGATGAGCAGGTCAATGCCTGCCAACCGCGCACCGCACACCCGCACACGGCGCGGTTGTTGCTTGAGGATGCGGTCCAGTAACGGGTACAACTGACGGCGGTATACCGCCCGCACCTCTTCGGACGTGAGCATCACCCCGCCGACCACCGTTGCGGTCTCATGTACCGGCGGGTACGCCGTACCGATACGTTTTCGTACCGCCGTCGCATCCCGCCGCCGCAACCGCACGTGATACCGCTCCCACACATACTGCCGTACCGCACGGTCCAATCGCCAGCCCCACACCCACAAACACACGTGCATCCCTCCGCGTTTATCTTTCGCCGCCACAGGTCAACTATTCACAAATTTGTTACGATTGCCGGTTGACAGAAAGGGGGCAGGGGACTATAATTACTTAGAAAACTAACTATTTGCCGAGAAACGGAAAAAACGGACAAAGGAGGGCGCGGAATGCAGGAAAAACGCATCGGCGTGGAGCTCAGAGCACTGCATAACCTGCTCAAACGGCGGGTGGAAGCATCGCCCACGCATAACGACGTGCATGCGCTTACGGGAACGCACGGATACGTGCTGGGGTATTTGGCGCACCATGCGCAGGACGGACCGCAGTATCAGCGGAATATTGAAGAAGTGTTTTCCATTCGTCCGCCCACGGCAACGGCAATCTTACAGACGATGGAACGCAACGGATTGATCGTGCGGGAACCCTCGCCCGATGATGCGCGGTTAAAACAGATCGTGCTGACCGAAAAAGCCTGGGCATTGCATGAACGTGTGGAAGCGGAGCACGCCCAGACGGAACAGTTGTTGCGGCAAGGGTTAACACAAGCGGAACTGGACGTCTTTTTCCGCGTAACCGAGAAACTCAAAGCTACACTCGACAGGAGGTCGACAGTATGATCAAACGATTGGCGGGCTGTATACGGCAGTACCGAAAAAACGCGATCGCCGCACCGTTGTTTGTAACGGGTGAGGCGGTTTTAGAAGTCATCATCCCGTTTTTGATGGCGTATCTGATCGATAACGGCATTGAAAAGGGCGATATGGGATACGTGTGGATATGCGGCGGATTGCTGGCGGTTTGTGCGCTCATATCGCTGTTTTGCGGCGTGATGTCGGGCAACCACGCGGCGATCGCTTCGGCGGGATTCGCACGTAACCTGCGGCACGATATGTATTACGCGGTGCAGGAGTATTCCTTTGCCAACATTGATAAATTTTCCACGGCATCGCTCATCACGCGCATGACCACCGACGTTAACCGCCTGCAGATGGCGTTTCAGATGATCATCCGCATCACGGTGCGCTCGCCCTCGTTGCTGATCTTTTCGCTGATCGCGGCGTTTACGGTGAACGCAAAACTGGCGCTCATCTTCTTATTGGTGTTGCCGTTTTTGGCGGCGGGGTTGTTCCTTATCACCAAGTACGCGCATCCCGTGTTTTTGCGCATGTTCAAACAGTACGACCGCCTGAACACCGTGGTGCAGGAAAACCTGCGCGGTGTGCGCGTGGTCAAGACGTTTGTGCGCGGGGACTACGAAACCGAAAAATTCAAGGAAACCTCCGGCGGCATCTACCGTGACGCGTCCACTGCCGAACGGTTGATGGCGTTCAACTCCCCGCTGATGCAGATCAGTATGTATACGTGTATTCTGCTCATTTCGTGGTTCGGTGCGCATTTGGTAGCGGAACGGACCGGCATGACAACGGGTCAACTCATGAGTTTGTTTACCTACATTCAGCAGATCCTCATGAGCCTGATGATGATCTCCATGATCTTGGTGATGGTGACCATGTCACGCGCGGCGGCGCAACGTGTTGTCGAGGTACTGGACGAGGAAAGCACCATCCGCGGCGGCAGCGTGACCGACGTGCCCGACGGCGAGATCCGTTTTGAAAACGTGAGTTTCCGTTACGGCGGCAAGGGAAGTGCCCCTGCGCTATCCAACGTTACCCTGACCATTCCGTCAGGTGCCACGGTGGGCATCATCGGCGGCACGGGCAGTTCCAAGTCCACGTTGGTGCAACTGATCCCGCGGTTGTATGACGTGAGCGAGGGTTCGGTGAAAGTCGGCGGCACAGACGTGCGGGAATATGACCTTACGGCGTTGCGTGATGCAGTGTCCATGGTGTTGCAGAAAAACGTGTTGTTTTCGGGTACCATCAAAGAAAATCTGCGGTGGGGTGACCCCGAAGCGACCGACGAACAGATGATACACGCGTGTCGTCTGGCGCAGGCGGATGAATTCATTCAGAAATTCCCCGACGGGTACGATACCGTGCTGGAACAAGGCGGTACCAACGTATCGGGCGGGCAGAAACAACGCTTGTGTATTGCGCGCGCACTGCTTAAAAAACCGAAGATCCTCATTTTGGACGATTCCACCAGCGCGGTGGATACGGGGACGGATGCCCTCATTCGTAAGGCGTTCCGCGAAGAGATCCCCGACACCACCAAACTCATCATTGCGCAACGCATCACGTCGGTGCAGGAAGCGGATATGATCGTGGTGCTGGAAGGCGGCGCGATCACCGCGGTGGGCACGCACGAAGAATTGTTGCGTGACAGCGAACTGTACCGGAGCGTGTACCGTTCCCAGCAGAAAGGGGGCGATGAGGCATGAGTGCACCCGCAAAACAACCCCCGATGATGCGCGGTCCCGGCGGCCGTAACATGGCGGCCATGGGTCCCCGTCCGAAGATCGATAAACGGGCGGTCGGCCGTCTGCTCAAACTGGTATTCGTGCCCAACTGGTTGCCGTTTTTGGCGGTGATCGCGTGTATCGCTGTCAGCGCGATCGCTAACGTACAGGGCTCGCTGTTTTTGCAGACCCTCATTGACGATTACATTCAACCCATGCTGGATACGGGTGCCGATCTGTTCCCCGAACTGGCAAACGCCATCTTCCGCTTGGCGTTACTGTATCTGCTGGGTATTGCATCGACACTTTGTTATAACCTCATCATGGTGGCGGTGTCGCAACGCACCATGAAACGCGTGCGGGACGATCTGTTCTCACATCTGCAGACGTTGCCGGTGCGGTATTTTGACACGAATTTAAGCGGCGACATCATGAGCCTGTTCACCAACGACGTGGAAACCCTGCGCCAGACGGTGTCACAGACCATCCCGCAGGTCATCAACTCGCTCATTACCATCGTGTCGGTGACCATCGCGATGTTTACCACCAGTTGGCAACTGACGGTGTTTGTGTTTTTGTTTACCGTGCTGACGGTGTTTATTTCCAAACAACTTGCCTCGCGGTCGGGAAAATTCTTTGTCAAACAACAACAGTCCATCGGCGCGGTCAACGGGTACATTGAAGAAATGATCCAAGGACAGAAAGTGGTCAAAGTGTTCTGCCACGAGGACGCCGCCAAAGCGGATTTTGATCGCATAAACGATGAACTGTGTCACAACGCAACCGAAGCGCACAAGTTTGCCAACATCATGGGTCCCGTGATGAACAACATGGGGCATCTGCAATACGTGCTCATTGCCGCGGTGGGCGGTACGCTCGCATCGGCGGGGATCGGCGGGATCACGCTGGGTGCCATCGCTTCGTTCCTCATTCTGAGCAAGAATTTCTCCATGCCGATCAACCAGATCTCGCAACAGATCAACACGGTGATCATGTCGCTTGCGGGTGCCTCGCGCATCTTTGCGGCGATGGACGAACAACCCGAAGCGGATGACGGATACGTGACACTCGTCAATTACGCGGAAGAAAACGGCGAGATTTGTGAGAGCGACGTGCGCACGGGCAAGTGGGCATGGCGCCACCCGCATGAGGACGGCACGGTGACGTATACCCCCGTACGCGGTGACGTGCGGCTCACGGAAGTGGATTTCGGGTACGTGCCCGAAAAGCAGGTGTTGCATGAAGTATCACTGTACGCAAAACCCGGTCAGAAGGTGGCGTTTGTCGGCGCAACGGGAGCGGGGAAGACCACCATACGAACCTCATCAATCGGTTTTACGACATTGCCGACGGCAAGATCCGCTATGACGGGATCAACATCACCAAGATGCGCAAACGCGATCTGCGCCGTTCGCTGGGTGTGGTGTTGCAGGACGTGAATCTGTTCACGGGCACGGTGATGGAGAATATCCGTTACGGCAAACTGGATGCCACGGACGAGGAAGTGTACGCGGCGGCGAAACTTGCCAACGCGCACGATTTCATTGAACGGTTGCCCGACGGTTACCAAACGGTACTTACCGCTGACGGTGCGCAGTTGTCGCAAGGGCAACGGCAGTTACTGTCCATTGCGCGTGCCGCGGTTGCCGATCCGCCGGTGATGATTCTGGACGAAGCAACGTCGAGTATCGATACCCATACCGAAGCGTTGGTGCAAAAGGGCATGGATCGCTTAATGCACGGGCGCACGGTGTTTGTGATTGCGCACCGCCTGTCCACGGTGCAGAATTCCGATGTCATTATGGTGTTGGACGGAGGCCGCATTATTGAACGCGGCACGCATGAGGAACTCATCGCCGCCCGCGGTCAGTATTATCGGCTGTACACCGGCGCCTTTGAGTTGGAATAAAGCAAAAGACCTCCCTCTCGGGTAGTTTCCAATAAGACAGTATGAGAACACTACTGGCATAGGGTAGCTGCCGTACAGGAGTGCGACAAGAAAAATTGGCGATACTTGGTTTTCACAACCAGGTATCGCCTTTTTCTATCTTTAACAGAATGTTTGAATCTTATTGGAGGAACATATAATGCAGGAACTGAACTATATTCGTTGTGGTGATTACTATATTCCCGATATTCGCTTACCGGAGGAAACCAGACCTATTGGTCGGTGGGGGCGGATGCACAGAGATCATCTTATGGAGCATAACACTATTCGTTTCAATGATCTGTGCCTTAGTGGTGAACTGTGGACATATCTGGCAGATTTGAACGAACAGGCACAGAGCCGCCTTGAACTTATCATCGAGCAGATGAAGGCATCTGAGGGCGTGACAGAGGACATGAAGCAACACGATCAGATGGCATGGGTAGGAGCTATGAACAGTATCCGTAACAGAGCAGAAGAAATCATCCTCCGGGAAATGATCTACGGGGAGGATGCGGTATGAGACTTCTGGAAGAATTTTGGTACGGTAACATTGAGCCTACAGAGTATGACACTTCTTCCAAGGAGTACAAGAAGCTGCAGGAGCTGATCTGTAGGAATGAAGAAAAGCTCAAAGCAACCATGACG
>JAFSIB010000066.1 GCA_017440005.1 Clostridia bacterium | reverse complement strand
GGCGTTGCCGTATGATATATTTGCTCCGCAAATATGATATAATATCCGTTCCCTCATACGCGAAGCGTATATCATCGCACGATAGTGCGATATCATATCAAAGATATATCACCCGTTCCGCAAGGAACGGATATCATTGAAAAAAGTCACCTTTGTCGGTAGACAAAGGTGACTTTTTTCGTGGCGCGCCCGAAGGGACTCGAACCCCTGACCTCTTGATTCGTAGTCAAGCACTCTATCCAGCTGAGCTACGAGCGCATGGATGGACAACGAGATAGATTATAATGGGTTTGGTCACAAAAGTCAAGGGATTTTTGAAAAATTTTTAGTTATGAGATTTCTTGCGGTTTTGAAAGGGCGGGAATTGCTTCAATTGCGCATATATACGGTGCCACCAAGCGATCGGCAAAGAGGTGAAGGAAGTCGTTGGACGGCGCAGGTAAACGGCTGTGTTGGCGTCGCCGAAACTCAACACGATAAAGAACGTGCCGATCAGTTTGGGGGAGAGGAACGGGTAATCGACCATGCCGTATACGATGAACACGACCACAAACATGACGAGCGCATTGCCGAACCCGCTTCCGCGACGGTTACGGTTTGCCAGTTCCAGATTGTTTTGCAAAAGACGAATGGCGGCGGCGCACATCAAAAACAATGCGACAAATCCGCCTTCAATAAGCAATTGCAGAACCAGGTTGTGCGAATGGGGTGCGCCGACACCTGCTTTTGTGAGCAACTCCCAGAAATTGCTGATGCCGGGACCGATTCCAAACAAGGGGCGACTGATAATGGTTTGAAATGCCACTTCCCATGCGGCGAAACGTTCAATAATGGCAAAATCCTTGCTGACAAGGCCGATGGATAAAAACCGACCGGTAATGGCTTCCGGAATTAAGGACACGGAGGCAACCAAACACAACGCCAACGGCGTAATACGCTTGAGATTGGATACTAAGATCATCAACACAACGGATAACAGTGCAATGTACGCACCGCGGGAGAAAGATGCCGCCATGCCGAGTACCATCAGGAAAACGAAGCCGCGTGCACATAACGTACGCCGTGTGCGGAAGCCCGTGAACGCATAGTGCCCGACGAGCGGTATCATCATGGCGAGATACTCGCCCAAAATGTTGGGGTTGTTGAATGTGCCGCAAGCGCGGTGGTCAGCCATGTGAATGTCCACGTCCATGGGGAATATGGAGTAAAACCACTCGTCGATCGGTAACCATAACTGGTTGGAAACTTTGGTGCCGAATGCGCCGAGCAAGATATACTGTGCGCAGGCGATCAAGCCGATAAACGCCGATGCCGCCCCCAGAATATGCAGCGTGGTGTGCAACCGACGGCGGGTGTTCAAAACGGTGGTTAATGCCAGATATACGCAGAACATCACCGCCCACATGGCAACGGTGGACAAGCTGTTCAGCGGGTGAGCAGAGTACGCAATACCGACTGCAATATAGGCGATGTATACCAACATCAGTTTGCCGACAGGCCCTATCTGCAACGTGGTATTCCGTTTTTTGGCATCCTGATAAGCGGCGGCAAGCGCCCCGATCGCAAGCGGTGGGGCGGCATATTCCGGCAAGACCGGTATTGCCGCCGAAAGCAGAACGGTCCACAAAAATGCCGTTTCACGGCGGAACAGACGATACCATTCCCGTTTCATGCACCGTCCTCCTTTCTGTACTTTTGATCTCTTACAAGGTAAAGTATATCCAAAAGAATCCGAAGACGCAATTATTGTTACAAACTTGTTACTTTTCTCTTTACAGGAAACGGTGGAAAATGATACACTAACAGTAAAGAAAGGGGGCGGTTTTGTGAAACGGATCCTGGCAGTTATCAGTACGTGTACGTTGCTTTTGTGTCTGTGCGCGTGCGGCACACAAGCCGCCCTGCCGACACGGACCGGTTTTGCGATGGACACGGTGGTGTCCATCACTGTTTACGATAACGGCACCGCCGATGCACAAGCGGCACTGGACGCAGGATTTGCAGAGATCGCGCGTTTGGAAGCATTGCTCAGTGCCACCGTGGAGAGCAGCGATATCAGCCGTATTAACCGTGCCGAGGGACAAACGGTCAACGTTGCGCCGGAAACGGCAGAGGTGTTATTGTTGGCGTTGCAATATGCCGCTTTGTCGGACGGTGCGTTGGACGTGACGATACGGCCGGTGTCGGCTTTGTGGGATTTTTCTGCCGGTATTGTACCGGATACAACTGCTCTTGCAGCGGCGGTACAGACGGTGGATTACCGTCATCTGACGGTGGACGGTGTGTCAGTCACCCTTTCGGAAGGCGCTGTGGATTTGGGCGGTATTGCCAAAGGGTATATCGGTGACCGCGTGGCACAGGTGCTGCGGCAACACGGGGTTGAGGCGGCATTGATCGATCTTGGCGGAAACATTGTGACGGTTGGCGATAAAAACGGGAAACCGTTTCAAATCGGAATCAAAGATCCCCAAAAGACGGATGAGTTGTGTGCCGCTGTACAAGGGGACAACTGTGCCGTGGTGACGTCGGGCATCTATGAGCGCGGATTTGACAAAGACGGCGTGCGCTATCATCACATTCTGGATCCGAAAACCGGTATGCCGGTGCAAAACACGTTGGCTTCTGTTACGGTTTTGTGCAAAACGTCTGCGGATGCCGATGCGCTCTCCACCGCGTGCTTTGTGCTGGGGGAAGAAAAAGGCAGAATACTGATTGATAAGCTGGACGGCGTGGAAGCCTTGTGGGTGCGGCGGGACGGAACGATTGCCGCCAGCGACGGGCTAACGTATACAGTTCTTTAAAAAATCACGTATTTTTGTTGCTTTTTTAAGAGAAATACGGTATACTGTTATGTAGCGCCGTGTACTTTGGGGCATACGGGCTGATGGGTCCTGTGCGACGGTGGGCCGTGAACCATGTCAGGCGGGGAACCGAGCAGCATTAAGCGGATTCTTTCCGTGCGCCGCAGGTAACCTGTCAGTCCGTATGCCCGAGAGGACATGGCGTTTTTGAAAGGAGACGGAAACATGTATCAAGTGTTGTATCGCAAATGGCGTCCGCAAACGTTTACCGATGTTTACGGGCAACCCGCGGTCACGACTGCGCTTAAAAATGAATTGCGTTCCGGTCGGTTAGCACACGCATACCTGTTTACCGGTTCCCGCGGAACAGGTAAGACGTCGTGTGCCAAGATCTTGGCAAAAGCGGTAAACTGTTTGCACCCGCAAGACGGTGACCCGTGCAACACGTGCGATAACTGCCGCGGTATTGATGCGGGCACCATTCTGGACGTGGTGGAGATCGATGCTGCATCCAATAACGGTGTGGATAACATCCGTGATCTGCGCGAAGAGGTGAATTTTGCACCTGCCGTTGCCAAATACCGTGTGTACATTATCGATGAGGTACACATGCTGTCTGCCGGTGCGTTTAACGCCTTGCTGAAAACGTTGGAAGAGCCGCCGGAACACGCCATCTTTATTTTGGCAACCACGGAAGTGCACAAATTGCCTGCCACCATTCTGTCACGGTGTCAGCGGTTTGATTTCGGACGTATTCCCGCGGCGGATATTGCGGCGCGGTTGCAATACGTGGCAGGGCAGGAAGCCTTCACGTTGGCGGACGATGCTGCCATGCTGATTGCGCGCCTGGCAGACGGTGGCTTGCGGGACGCGCTGTCACTGTTGGATCAATGTTTGTCGCGTTCCCGTGATATTACCACAGACACGGTGGTGGAAGCCACCGGTATGGCAGGGCGTGAGCACCTGTTCCGTTTGGCAAAAGCGGTGCGTGAGCAAGACGGCGCCACCGCGCTGACGGTGCTGAACGCGTTGTATGACGGCTCCAAGGATATGGAGCGGTTATGCGTGGAAATGATTGAGTTTTACCGCAATCTGATGATCTTAAAAAGTGTGCGCAAGCCGGAAGACCTGATCGTGGTATCACCCGCCGAAATGCAGGAACTGCGCACAGAAGCAGAAAGCCTGACGTTGGGGGCGGTGTTGCACATCATGGATGTGTTGCAAAGCACTCTGGATCGGCTCAAGGGCGGCGTTTCGCGCCGTGTAGAGATGGAAACGACCTTGTTGCGGCTCTGTGAACCGCGTCTGGATACCTCTCCTGAGAGTTTATTACGCCGTATTGAGGATCTGGAAGCGGGAATTGTCACGCGCAAAGACGCGGCACCGGTTGCGCAACCGACCGCCGTGGAAGCACCCGCACCGGCACAACCGGAAAAGGCGGAACCGAAAGCGGCTCCGCCAATGGATGCACCGGCAGTACCTGCGACGGCAGAAAATATGCGGCCGTTTGATCAGTGGGCAGAGGTGCTGGAGAGACTGTCCGAACAATGCCCGCCGTTGTACGGCGTGTTGATGGATTCGCAGGCGATGACCGACGGTGAGCGGTTGGTTGTGATCACAGACAACGATCTGTTTGTGACGCTTGTAAAAACAGACGGCAACAAATTTGTACTGATGAACGCCGTGCAGGCGATTGCGGGTAAGCCGATGCGCATCAGCCGCGGCAGACCCATCAAGCAGGAAACGGTACAACAGCAGGAGGCAACGGATCCGTTGTCCGCCTTTTTGAAAAAAAGCGCCGAAGCAGGCGTCAACATTGATGTGAAAGGATGATCACGGATGAAAGCACGATTACCGCAAGGGTATGGGAATACCGGTGGCGGCAATATGCAGTCCATGTTAAAACAAGCACAAAAAATGCAGGAAGATATGGCGGCTGCGCAAGCGGATCTTGAGCAACGCGAATACACGGCAACGGTCGGCGGCGGTATGGTCACGGCAACGGTTGACGGTACGCATTTGCTCAAGACGATCGATTTAAAACCCGAAGCGGTGGATCCGGACGATACGGAAATGCTTGCCGATCTGATCGTCGCGGCAGTTAACGAAGCGGTGCGCAAGGCGCAGGCTGATTCGGAAGAAACGCTGGGCAAGATCACCGGCGGTATGAAGATGCCGTTTTAAGCATGGTTAAACGAATCGTTTGGGGAACGTTGACCGCTGCTTGTGCCGCGCTGATTTTGTTTTTTTCGTGGCAGTCGGTGGGGAGTTCCATTCAACTGAGCGGCGATTTAACGGATAAGTTGTTGGAAAACGATACGTCGTATCAGCAACTTTCGGATGCTCGCAAAGAAATACACAACGACAAAGTGCACGACCATTTGCGCAGTGTTGCGCACGTGGTAACCTTTGCATCGCTTGCGTTTTGTGCGTCTATGTTTGTGCGTACGCATACGGTCAAGCGATGGTTGCACATCGTGTTGCCCGCCTGCATGGGATTTGCTGTTCTGGATGAATGTGTTCAGTATTTACACGGGATGGGGCGTACGTTCCAATTATCGGATATCGGACGGGACTGGTTAGGGATACTGATCGGGTGCGTATTGGTATTAGCAATCGTATTTCTGCTTGGAATTATCAAAAATAAGGGGAAACAACATGGCATATCGGGTACCGGCTCTGGACAACTTAATTGAACAGTGGGAACGTTTGCC
Source organism: Clostridia bacterium (assembly GCA_017440005.1). GTDB lineage: Bacteria > Bacillota > Clostridia > Oscillospirales > Acutalibacteraceae > RGIG3009. The sequence goes on along the minus strand of JAFSIB010000066.1, from coordinate 24,477 downwards.
GGGCATCGGTCATAAAACCGCGGTACGGTTAGCGTTTTCATTGCTTTCCATGAGCGATGAACAAAGCCGCCGCTTTGTGGATGCGATCGTGGATGCCAAAAAGCGTATCCACGAATGTGAGATCTGTTGCAACCTGACTGACGGTGAGCAGTGTACGGTTTGCGCGGCGGAAAACCGCGATGAAAGTGTGATCTGTGTGGTGGAAGAACCGCAGGATGTGATCGCGTTTGAACGTATGCGGGAATATCACGGCACGTATCATGTGCTGCACGGCACCATCTCCCCGATGAACGGTGTCGGGCCGGAGCAACTGCGCATTAAACAATTGCTCACACGTGTGGCAAATACCGATGTGAGCGAAGTTATCATGGCAACAAACCCCACCGTTGAGGGTGAGGCGACTGCCATGTATTTATCGAAATTGTTAAAACCGTTTGAGATCAAGGTGACACGGTTAGCTTACGGTATCCCGGTCGGCGGGGATCTGGAATACGCCGATGAAGTGACGCTTAGCCGATCGTTGGAGGGGCGCAGCGAATTGTAATCGGGAGGAATTGTCATGGCAGGTGAACGTGTTTCCACCAAGACCATTGCGGAAAACCGAAAAGCCTTTCATGACTATTTCGTGGAAGAGTCGATGGAAGCAGGCCTCGAATTGTGCGGAACCGAAGTGAAATCGTTGCGCAAAGGTGCCGTGAATTTAAAAGATGCGTGGTGCTCGGTAGACAACGGTGAGTTGTTTATTAAAGGCATGCACATCAGCCCCTATGAACAGGGGAATATTTTCAACCGTGACCCCATGCGGGTGCGGCGGCTGTTGATGCACCGTCGGGAGATCATGCGATTGTACGGTCTTCTTAAGCAACAACAAGGTCTGACGTTGATCCCGCTTTCCTTGTATTTTAAAGGTTCACGGGTGAAGGTGCAGTTAGGGTTGTGCCGCGGTAAGAAGTTATACGATAAACGAGAAGATGCGGCGCGCCGTGACATGAAACGGGAAGCGGAGCGTGCGCTTCGGCAAAAAGATACGTAAGGGTTTTAAAAAGCAGAGGAGGAATATCCCGTGCTGTTGGCTTTGGATTTGGGCAATACAAATTTAACGATCGGTGCGTTTTGCGGTGAGGAGCTCGTGTGTGAGTGCCGCCTGGCAACCGACCGTACCCGTACGGGTGACCAGTATGCGATCGATCTATTGGCGTTGTTGCGTCTTTACGGTATTGACGAGCATGAGATCGACGGTGCGATCATCAGCTCGGTCGTGCCGGGACTGGACAAGGTGTTAAGCGATGCCGTACAACGTGTTACCGATGTGGAGCCGTTGTTGGTCGGCCCCGGCATCAAAAGCGGCATAAACATCCGCATTGATAATCCGGCACAGTTGGGTGCTGATCTGTTAGTGGGGGCTGTGGCGGCCGTTGCCAAATACGGTGCGCCGTGTATCGTGTGGGATCTCGGAACGGCGACGACGGTTTCCGTTGTGGATCGCGACGGTGTTTTCCGTGGCGGTGCCATCATGCCGGGTGTCGGGACTTCACTGGATTCTTTGGTGACAAAGGCATCGTTATTGCCGCGCATTCGCGTGGAAGCGCCCGCGCATGTGGTGGGCACCAACACGATTGATTCCATGAAATCCGGTGTGGTGTTCGGTACTGCCGCGATGGTGGACGGTATGTGTGACCGTATTGAACAGGAACTGGATACGATCGCTACGGTGGTCGTGACGGGCGGTCTCGGCAGCGAGATCGCCGCGCAGTGTCATCACGACACGGTGTACGATGGCAGACTGCTTTTGGACGGCCTGCGGTTAATTTACGTCAAAAACCGTCCCTGACGGCTTTTGAAATATTACGCGCTGTATCTTCAACGAGGGAGAACAGCAGCAAGGAGAAATGAATATGGTATCGAAAAAAACGTTGAGATTGACGCAGTTATCCATTTTATCTGCATTGATCGTCATCCTGCAACTCATGAGTTACAGCATCAAGGTCGGCCCGTTCGGTCTGTCGCTGGTACTCATCCCCATCGTGGTGGGCGGCGCTTTGTTCGGCGTTCGTTCAGGTGCGGCACTCGGTGCGGTGTTCGGTGTGGTGGTCGTGGCATGTTGTGCGGGCGGATTGGATGCCGGCGGCAGTATGCTTTGGAACATCAACCCGATACTGACCGCAGCGATCTGTGTCGGCAAAGGCGTGCTTGCCGGTATGGCCGGTGCAGCAGTTGCAGGCGTGTTCCGTAAAAAAGAGAAACCCACGTTGGGCGTGTTCCTGAGCGCCGTGACCGTGCCTGTGGTAAACACCGGTATCTTTTTGACAATGTTGTCGGTGTTTTTCCAGGATACGTTGGTCGCCTGGGCGCAAGGGCAAAACGTGGTATATTACGTGTTGACCGGTATCATCTTGGTGAATTTTGTGCCGGAACTGATTTTGAATATTGTGTTGGCGCCGGTGGCACAACGTGTGATCGCGGCGGTACGCAAGAGCAAGATATAAAAGTGGGGGTGCCGTATGGATCTGTTTGATCGGTTGATGTCAATTCGGATACTGGCACCTCTCTTTCCCGCTTACAAGCGGCATAAAGAAAAATTGTTGTATGTCTTTTTCGGCGGATTGACCACCGTGGTGAGCCTCGTCACGTTCTGGCTCGTGGACAGAGTCTTGGCTCAAAACGAGCACGTTGCCAATTTGGTTTCGTGGCTTTTGGCGGTCTTGTTCGCGTTTGTCACAAACCGCATCTGGGTGTTTGAAGCAAAGACTGCCGGGATGGCGGCGTTTTTCAAACAGATGCTTGGCTTTTACGGCGGCCGCCTGGCAACTCTCGGTATTGAGGAGGCGTTATTACTCGTCTTCATCACATGGCTGCATTTTGACAGCATGGTTGTGAAAGTGGCGGCACAAGTGGTGGTACTGATCCTCAATTACATAATCAGCAAACTTTTGATTTTCCGAAAAAACGTATAAACAAAGCCGGACAGTGAAAACTGTCCGGCTTTGTTGTTGTGGGAAACGGTTATTTTCCTTTCCGCTGTCCATACTGATAAGTAAGGAGAGTGAAAATATGGGGTCGATTTGGGAAGGGCACATGCCGAAATTTGCGCCGCTTTCAAAAGATATTCATGCCGACGTGCTGGTGATCGGCGGCGGGTTGACGGGATTGTTGTGCGCATACAAACTGCGCACCGCCGGTGTGAATGCGGTGATTGTGGAAGCGAATACTCCCTGCAGCGGTGTTACGGGACGCACGACGGCAAAAATCACCACACAACACGGAACCGTATACCACCGTATCGCCGAACGGTACGGAAAGCCGACCGCACGGCAGTATTTTGAAGCAAACGCAGAAGCGCTGGAAGAATACCGTCGATTGAACGGTGATATCGGTGTGCATACCTGCGACGGTTACCTGTTTTCGCGTGGGGATCGGGATCTGTTAAAGCAGGAATCGTTGGCGTTGCGTGCGATCGGTGCAGACGTGGAGTGGGCGGACGAAGTGGAGTTGCCCTTTCCCGTGAGCGGCGCTTTGCGCATCCCGCATCAGATGACGGTGCAACCGCTCAAATTGGCAGCACGGTTGGCGGCAGATATTCCGATTTACACGGGCACACGGGTGCGTGAGATCCGCGGATCGATCGTTACGACCGATTGCGGGGCAACCGTTACGGCGCGGGATATTATTGTGGCAACTCACTTTCCGTTTTTAAACCGCCACGGTGCGTATTTTCTTAAGTTGTATCAACATCGCGCCTATGCGGTGGCGGTGGAAAACACACCGCCCATGAAAAATATGTACTGGGAGGACCGTGCCGACGGTCTGACGTTTCGCCAAGATGGGGAACGGTTGATCATCGTGGGTGGCGGACACCGAACGGGCACCTCCGGTGTTGCGTGGAAAGCGGCAGAGCGGGCAGCCCGTAAGTTCGGATCAGCGGCGACCGTATCGGCGCGATGGGCAACACAAGACTGCATGTCGCTGGATGGCATGCCGTATATTGGCCGTTACGGTACGGCAACGCCGCACGTCTACGCGGCAACCGGGTATAACGGATGGGGGATGACCTCTGCGATGGTGGCGGCGTTATTGTTGACGGGAGAGATCACCGGACGCAAGAAACCGTGGGCATCGGTGTTCTCGCCGCAACGCACCGTGCTGCACCGACAGTTGGTTGTCAATGCGGCAGAATCGTTTAAAAATCTGGTAACGCCAACCGTACCGCGTTGTCCGCATCTGGGATGCGCCTTAAAATGGAATGCCGATGAGCACAGTTGGGATTGTCCCTGTCACGGTTCACGGTTTGCGGAAGACGGCACGCTTTTGAACGGACCGTCCACCGGAAATTTAAAAGAGGGATGACCGTTTAACGGCCATCCCTCTTTGTGTTATTCTTTTTCGATGATTTTGCGACCCATGAGCACGCCCATGACCGATGCCATCATCAGTCCGCGGGTCCAACCGCTGGAATCACCCAGGCAATGCAGCCCTTCAACGTTTGTGTTGAGATCGGTATCCATGCGAACACGGTTGCTGTAAAACTTAAGTTCCGGAGAATACAGGAGCGTTTCATACGAGGCAAAGCCCGGAACCACGTGGTCGACCGCCTGAATGAAATTGATGATGTTGATCATCGCGCGGTACGGCATGGCGGCGGTGATGTCACCGGCGACCGCATCCGGCAACGTGGGACGGAGATTGGATTGTGCCAATTCCTTTTGCCATGTGCGTTTGCCGTCCAGAATATCGCCGAACCGCTGTACCAGAATGTGACCGGCGCCCAACATGTTGGTGAGTTCACCCACCTTTTGTGCATACGCGATGGGTTGGTTAAACGGTTGGTTAAAGTTGTGCGAACACAAAATTGCCAGGTTGGTGTTGTTGGACTTGAGTTCTTTGTAAGAATGTCCGTTGACGACCGCTAAATCGTCATCGTAGTTTTCCTGACTGACAAATCCGCCGGGGTTCTGGCAGAACGTACGTACTTTGTTTTTGAACGGACGGGGATAGCCGATCAATTTGGATTCATACAACGTTTCGTTGACGGTTTCCATGACTTCGTTGCGCACTTCCACACGCACGCCGATATCCACCGTGCCGGGCTGATGCGCAATATTGTGCTCGGCACAGATCTTTTCCAGCCAATCCGCACCGCGGCGGCCGGTGGCAATGACTGTGTGAGTGGCTTCAATAGTCAGATCGCTCTTGCCGTCACTGATGCACACGCCGCGGCAGATACTGCCATCGAGCAACAAATTGGTGCATTCATAGCCAAAATAGATCTCCACACCGTTTTGTTGCAAATACTGTTCAATCGCCAGGTAGATACCCTGCGCTTTTTCGGTACCCATGTGGCGGATGGGGCAATCCACCAGTTTCAGTCCTGCTTGGATGGCGCGGGTACGGATGTCTTTTACCTTTTCGGTGTTGCCAAGGCCTTCCACGTGGGTGTCTGCACCGAATTCCAGATAAATCTGATCTGCGTAATCAATCAGGTCTTGCGCGAGATCCTCACCGATGAGCGACGGCAGATCTCCGCCTACTTCATAACTGAGCGACAGTTTACCGTCCGAAAACGCACCTGCACCCGAAAAACCGGTGGTGATATGGCAATACGGTTTGCAGTTGACGCAATGACCGACTTTGGATTTGGGGCAACGACGGTTTTCCACCGCCTGACCTTTTTCCACGATCATGATTTTTTGTTTGCTGCCACGGCGAATCATTTCAAGTGCCGTGAAGATACCGGCAGGGCCGGCACCGATAATAACAACGTCTCGTTTCATATTTCAAACCTCCCGAAGAGTCGAGATTTCCCAACAAAAAAGTATACCAAGGAGTGCTGTGGTTTGTCAACAGTATTTTTTGCGGGAAGCACTTGCGCATCCGTTGGTATATATGGTATACTGACATCTGTATGAAAGGCTGGTGGCAGACGTGGATATTCGTGTCGGCGATATACTGACCATGAAAAAACCGCACCCTTGTGGGGGAACGCGGTTTTCCGTGTTGCGCATCGGTATGGATTTTCGTCTGCATTGTGAAACGTGCGGGCATGAAATGATGATCCCGCGTTCCAAAGCGGAAAAGAACATTCGCGGCATTGAACGGGACGAGTAGCAAACGCACAGTTTGACCATAACAACAAGGAGAGATGACTGTGCTGGATAAACTGAAAGACGTGGAGAAGCGGTACGAGGAACTCATGGCACGCTTGTGCGATCCGTCGGTGGTGAGTAATGCCGATCTGTACCGCGATCTGATGCGCGAAAGCAAACAACTCGAGCCGATCGTGGAAACGTACCGCGCGTATACTAAAGCGCGCACCGCGGAAGCGGATGCCAAGTTGCTGTTAGACAGCGGTGACCGCGAGTTGCGTGAACTTGCTGAGGAAGAATGGCAGGAAAGCCGCCGTGAGGCGGAGCGGTTATCGGACGAACTGAAGATCTTATTGTTACCGCGTGACCCGAATGATGACCGTAACGTCATCGTGGAGATCCGCGCGGGAGCCGGCGGAGAAGAATCGGCGTTGTTTGCCAACAGTTTGTACCGCATGTACGGATTATATGCTGCTGCAAACGGATACGGCGTGGAACCGGTTGGTGCCAACGAAACCGAACTCGGCGGGTTCAAAGAGGTCAGTTTCATGATTACGGGGCAAGGGGCGTACAGTCGCTTCAAATTTGAAAGCGGCGTGCACCGTGTACAACGCGTGCCGGAAACTGAGGCGGGCGGCCGTATTCACACTTCAACCGTGACCGTGGCGGTGTTGCCCGAAGCGGAAGAGGTGGAACTGACCATCGATCCTGCCGATCTGCAGATCGACACGTTCCGTGCAAGCGGTGCCGGCGGTCAGCATATCAATAAAACCGAATCGGCGATCCGTATCACACACCTGCCTACCGGTACGGTGGTTGAGTGTCAGGATGAGCGCAGTCAGCACAAAAACCGCGATAAAGCCATGCGGGTGTTGCGCGCGCGGTTGTTTGAGCAAAAACAGGCGGAACAACAATCTGCCATTGCGGCGGACCGCCGCTCTCAGGTGGGAACGGGCGATCGCAGCGAACGGATCCGCACGTATAACTTTCCGCAGGGGCGTGTGACGGATCATCGTATCGGACTGACGTTATATAAACTGGAAGCCGTGATGAATGGCGCGTTGGATGAATTGATTGACGCGCTGATCACGGCAGACCGTGCCGAAAAATTACAAAAGGGATAAAGCAGTATGCAAACATTGCATTTAACAGACAGTCGGGAAGATTTGCAACGCGCCGCCGCGCTTTTGCGGGACGGCGAACTGGTGGCAATTCCGACCGAAACGGTATACGGATTGGCGGCGGACGCGCTCAACGGCGCGGCAGTGGCGGCAATTTTTAAAGCCAAAGGCCGCCCCGCGGATAATCCGCTCATTGTACATATCGCGCACCGCGCGCAGTTGGACGCGTTGGTGGCGGACATTCCACCGATGGCGGAAGCATTGGCGCAAGCCTATTGGCCGGGTCCTTTGACCATGATTTTTCGCAAAGCGGCCTGCATTCCGAACGAGGTCAGTGCCGGACTGCCAACTGTTGCCGTGCGGATGCCCTCGCATCCGATCGCGCGGCAAATTATTGAAAGGTCCTGCCCGTTGGCGGCTCCGTCTGCCAACCGATCGGGTATTCCCAGTCCCACGGACGCCAAACGAGTGGCAGAGGATATGGACGGGCGTATTGCGGCGGTCGTGGACGGCGGTACGTGCGAGGTGGGTGTGGAATCCACCGTGGTGGATGTAACAGGTGACCGCGTGCGGGTGCTGCGTCCCGGTGCGGTGACCGTTGAAATGCTCAAACAAGTTGTGGGCGAGGTAGAAGTGGACGATGCCGTTTTACATCAGCTTAAAAAACACGCGGTTGCGGCATCGCCCGGAATGAAATATAAACATTATGCGCCGAATGCGCGGGTCGTGTTGGTGAAAGGGTCACCGTCTGCGTACGCGCAGTATGTGAACACCCATGCCGCTGACGGGGTGGTAGCCCTTTGCTTTGACGGGGAAGAAAGCACCTTATCGGTTAAAGCACTGACGTACGGTACCCGTAACGACCACGCGGCGCAGGCACATCGCGTATTTGAAGCACTGCGCGAATTGGATGAGTGCGGTGCCAAAATTGCGTATACGGCATGTCCGTCACCCGATGGAATCGGACTCGCCGTGTACAACCGCTTGCTGCGTGCGGCGGGATTTGAGGTGATCGAACTTGACTGACGTGTTCACAGTGGGATTGACCGGTTCCACCGGTGCCGGCAAAGGTGAAGTTGCGCGTCTTATGGCAAACCGCGGTTGGCAGATTATTGATGCCGACGTGATCGCACGGCAAGTGGTGGAAGTAGGAGAGCCGACACTTACGAAGTTAACGGAACATTTTTCAAACGATATTCTGAACGCGGACGGTTCGCTGAACCGTCGCCGTTTGGCGGCGGTGGCGTTCGCTTCTCCCGAGCAAACAGAAGCCTTGAACGCGATCGTACATCCCGCGATCATTGAGGAGATTCGTCAACAACTCAAGCAGGCTAAAGCGGATGGCAAAACGGTTGCGGTGATCGATGCACCGTTGTTGTTCCAATCGGGACTGGATGCCATTTGCGACTGTACGATCGGCGTCGTGGCAACGCCCGCTATACGGCAACAACGGATCTGCGAGCGGGACGGTTTGACGGTCGAGGAGGCGCAACGCCGCATGGATGCGCAACCGTCGGACGATTTTTATATCAAGCATGTCACGTATGTATTGGGAAACTTTGGCGAATGGGGCGAGTTATCGCAATCGGTCCAAATACTTTGCGAGAAAATCGAGGGTGCACTTGTATGAAACGCCGTCTGAAGCAAACGATAATAGCGGTGGTTGTGTTGCTGGTGCTGGGGATCGTTGCACGCATAGCGTACAGTGCGTATATACGGGCAGTGTATCCCATTCGGTACGAGGACATCGTGACCGAATGTGCGGCAGAATATGAGTTGCCGCCGTCGCTCATCTATGCCGTGATCCATACGGAGAGCCATTTCAAGGAAGACGCGGTTTCCCGCGTGGGTGCCAAAGGCTTGATGCAGCTCATGGACGCCACGTTTGAGTGGATACAGGAACAGCATTTCGATGAACCAATCTCGGTGGATCGGATCTTGGAGCCGTCGGTTAACATTCACAGCGGATCCAAATTGTTGGCGGTACTGCGTACCTTGTTCACGCATACCGAAACTGCGTTGGCGGCGTACAATGCGGGAAGCGGTACGGTCAAAAAATGGTTAGCGGATACACAGTATTCGGCGGATGGGGAAACGTTAACGGTTATTCCGTACCCCGAAACCGAACACTATGTGGAGCGCGTATTACAGGCGCAAAAACGATATCAAACACTCTATGAGATACCATAAAGGAGGCAATAGTGATGGCAGAAAAGACACAGGCGGATGTGTTGCGCGAGGAATTGGGATATAAGCCGCAAAACGCATACCGTGTATTGAACGAGGAAGAACAAACCCGTGTAACGAAATACTGTGAATCGTATAAAGCATTTTTGGACCGTGCCAAAACGGAACGGGAAGCGGTAAACGAAGCGATCCGTCTGGCAACGGCGAACGGATTTGTGGAATTTGATCGGACAAAGCCGCTTAAAACGGGTGACAAAGTGTTTTTTAACAATCGCGGCAAGGCATTGATTCTGGCTGTGATCGGTGAAAAACCGATTGAAGAAGGTGTTTCCATTGCGGCGGCACATATCGATTCGCCCCGTTTGGATTTAAAACCCAATCCGCTTTATGAAGATCACAGTTTGGCGTATCTGGATACGCATTATTACGGCGGCATCAAAAAATACCAATGGATGACCATTCCGCTCGCGTTGCACGGCGTTGTGGTGCGCCGCGACGGGTCGGTCGTTACGGTGTGTATTGGTGAGGAACCGGATGATCCGGTATTGTGCATCACGGATCTGCTGCCGCATCTGGGCGCCAACCAAATGAAAAAGACGGTTTCGGAATTTATCGGCGGCGACGATCTTAATATCCTGATCGGTTCTAAGCCGCTCCCGAATGAAGAGGGTACCGATGCCGTTAAACTGAATGTGTTAAACTGGTTGTCTGAAAAATACGGGATCACGGAAACCGATTTCTTGTCGGCGGAACTTACGGCGGTGCCGGTTTACAAAGCGCGTGACGTCGGTCTGGATCGCAGTATGATCGGTTCGTACGGACACGATGACCGCGTATGTGCCTACACGGCGCTTACCGCTACGTTTGCGCTTACAAAACCTGCCTATACGGCGGTGACCGTGTTAGCGGATAAAGAGGAGATCGGCTCGGACGGCGTGACGGGTATGCAATCGGCATATCTGCGTGATTTCATTGAAGATCTGGCGGATGCGCAGGGCGTCAAAGTGCGGCACGTACTGCACAATTCGGTGTGCTTGTCCGCGGATGTGAACGTGGCATACGATCCGTTGTACCCCGATACGGTGGAAGCGCGCAACTGCGCGGCACTCAACCAAGGCGTGGTGCTGACCAAATATACCGGTGCACGCGGTAAAGGCGATACCAGTGATGCGTCTGCAGAACTCATGGGCTTTTTCCGCCGCGTCATGGAAGATGCGGATGTGGTGTGGCAGATCGGTGAACTCGGCAAGGTGGATCTCGGCGGCGGCGGAACGGTTGCCAAATATATTGCGAATCTGGATGTTAACACCGTCGACCTTGGTGTACCGGTTTTGTCCATGCACGCACCGTTTGAAGTGGTTTCCAAAACCGACGTGTATATGGCACACAAAGCCTTCTCGGCATTGCTTGCGCGTACCGAAAAACTCTGAACAGAAATGCAAGTGACCTCATAGGATAGCCTATGAGGTCACTTTTTTGTTTGGGGGTGTATACGTGCGCCGAAGAAGAACCAATCGCGTGTTGCGTGGGGGTGCCTTTCTGTTGGTGGCGGTGTTGCTGGTGTGCGGTGTCGGCATGGTGGACAGCCGCCTGCGTCCGCTGATACAAAATTACGGCTACATGGCGGCGCGGCGCGGTGCGATGTTGGCAGTACATACCGGTGTGGAAACGGTCCTTGCGGATGAAGCGGTAAACTATTCTTCGTTGGTAACCGTATACCGCAGTGAAATGGGGCAGGTTCTCTCCGCCGAAGCCAATGTGACGGCGATCAACCGCTTGAAATCGCATATCACCAACGCGGTGATGCAGGAATTGTCCAAACGGGAAGAACAGACGGTCAAATTACCGCTCGGCAGTTTGATCGGCGGCAGTTTTTTCACGGGTCGCGGCCCGTTTTTGTCGGTCAAGATCCATACCAGCGGTGCGGTGATCTCCAATTTGACCGGTACGTTTACCGATGCGGGCATCAACCAGACCAATCACCGTGTTCTGCTGGACATGACGGTGATGGTCACGGCAGCATTGCCGACCGAACGTGTCAGTTTGGAGTTGAGCACACAGTTTTTAATTTGCGAAACCGTCTTGGTGGGCGAAGTGCCGGAAACTATCACACAGATGGATCTTGGGGGAGAATGGAGCAACATTTTCGGCGCAAACGATTGAAAAACCTTTGTGCTGTATGGTATACTATATAGCGTAAAGGATGTGGCGGTATGGATTTTGAAAGTGCACGCACACGCATTGCCGAGTTGCGTCAGACGATCGATTATCACAGTCGGTTGTATTATGACAATGACGCCCCCGAAATTGAAGACGATGAATTCGATAAACTGACACAGGAACTGCGTCGGTTGGAAGAGGCATATCCGCAACTCATCACGGCGGATTCGTACACGCAACGGGTGCACGGTGAACTGTCACGGTTGTTCACGCCGGTGCAGCACGAAGTGCCGCTCGGCAGTTTGCAGGATGTGTTTTCGTTGGATGAGGTGCGCGCGTTTGATTTGCGTGTGCGGGAAGAAATTGCACATCCGTGGTACGTGGTGGAACCTAAGATCGACGGATTGTCCATCGCATTGGAATATCAAAACGGCAAGTTCGTGCGCGGTGCCACGCGCGGTGACGGGCAGACGGGTGAAGACGTGTCCGCTAATTTGCGTACCATAAAGTCGATTCCGTCCACGTTACAGCGTGCGCCCGAACGCATTGTGGTGCGCGGCGAAGTGTATATGCCGCGTGAGCAGTTTGCGTATCTCACGGGGATCCAGGAACAAAACGGCGAAAAACCGTTTAAAAATCCTCGCAATGCCGCCGCCGGTTCTCTGCGGCAAAAAGATCCCGCCATCACCAAAACCAGGGGTCTGGATCTGTTTGTATTTAATATGCAGTTGCTTGAGGGTGACAACGTGTCGGCGCACGCTGAGTCGCTGGAATTCATGAAAGCATTGGGATTCCCCATGATCCCGTTTTACCTGCGTACCGATTCCATTGAAGCGGTGATTGCGGAAATCGAGCGCATTGGGCAGAACCGTACCGGTTTACCGTTTGATATTGACGGTGCGGTGGTGAAAGTGGACGCGTTTGCCGACCGTGAACGGTTGGGTTCCACCAGCAAATATCCGCGTTGGGCGGTGGCGTACAAATATCCGCCGGAGGAAAAGCAAACCGTATTGCGTGATGTGGAGATCACGGTAGGACGTACGGGCGTGCTGACCCCCACCGGTGTGTTTGATCCCGTCACACTTGCCGGTACCACGGTAAGCCGCGCCACACTTCATAATGCCGATTTTATTCGTGAAAAAGGACTGGGCATCGGCGATACGGTGATCCTGCGCAAAGCGGGGGATATCATCCCCGAAGTGGTGCGTGTGGAAAAACACGTTACCGATACGGTGTTTGAATTGCCCGCACACTGTCCGTCTTGCGGTGAGGCGGTGGCACGGGAAGCGGAGGAAGCCGCTTTGCGTTGCTCCAATCCCGATTGCCCGGCACAGCGGTTACAACGGCTCATTCATTTTGCTTCGCGTGATGCCATGGATATTGAGGGACTCGGTCCTGCAGTTGTGGAACAGTTGGCGGATGCGGGATTGGTTTCCCGTATTGACGATCTGTATACGTTGGATCGTGAGGCGGTGCGCGTGCTGGAAGGTAAGGGCGACCGCTCGGCAGATAATCTGATCGGTGCCATTGAAGCATCCAAAACGGCGGATCTGTCGCGCTTGTTATTTGCTCTCGGTATTCGCCATATCGGGCAAAAAGCGGCAAAGCTGCTGGCACAGCGGTTTGGCACTATGCAGGCGGTCATGGATGCGTCGTATGAGGAGATCGTGTCGATTGACGGGTTCGGCGCCGTGATGGCGGAAAACGTGGTGAAATTCTTTTCGCTGGAACCCACGCGCCGTTTGATCCAGCGATTGCAGGCATTGGGCGTGAACATGGAAACGCAAAATGCGGTGGTGGATCAGCGCTTTGCGGGCATGACGTTTGTGCTCACCGGCACGTTGCCGTCCATGACGCGTGACGAGGCGAGCGCGCTCATTGAACAGTACGGCGGCAAGACCTCATCCAGCGTATCCAAAAAGACGTCGGTCGTGTTGGCGGGCGAAGATGCGGGCAGCAAACTTACCAAAGCACAAGCCTTGGGTGTGCGCATTATCGATCAAGCGGAATTTGAGGCCATGATCGGCTAAAAGTAAGGAATTCTCGCGGTAGTAGAGTTGATTTTTATCGATTCTACTGCCGCGTTTTGTTTTGTGGAGAGAGTTTTAAAGAACGTGGAGTGTACAATCAAGGATAATATGCTATGATGAGGGCATGATGATTTTGCATGAGAGGGAGAAACAGTCATGAGTTCATACGTATTAAGTTGTTGTTCTACCGCGGACTTGTCTAAAGAGCATTTTGAAAGCCGCGATATCCGTTACATTTGCTTCCATTACACCATGGACGGAAAGGATTACCCCGACGATTTGGGTCAGACGATCTCGTTCAAAGATTTTTATCAGGCGATGCGTGACGGTGCCGATACACAGACGTCGCAGGTCAACATTTCGGAATATTTGAATTATTTCACCTCAATTTTGGAGACCGGTAAAGATCTGTTGCACGTGGCACTGTCTTCCGGTATTTCGGGTTCGGTTAACTCGGCGCGCAACGCCGCCGCCATTGCCGCGGAGCGTTTCCCCGATCGTAAGATCTACGTAGTGGACTCGTTGGCGGCTTCGTCCGGTTTCGGCTTAATTATGGATAAACTGGCGGACCTGCGCGACGAAGGCGCTTCGATCGATGAACTGCATCAATGGGTGGAAGATAACAAAAAACGCCAGCATCATTGGTTCTTTACTTCCGACCTTACGTTCTTTGTGAAAGGCGGCCGCGTATCCAAGGCGGCGGGTTTCTTCGGCGGACTCCTCGGTGTGTGCCCGCTTCTCAACGTCAACCACTTGGGTCAACTGGTACCGCGCAGTAAGATCCGCGGCAAACAAAACGTGATCCGCGAGATCGTGGAGCGCATGGCACAGTTTGCAGACGGCGGCGAACAGTATGCCGATAAGTGCTATATGTGCCATTCCGATTGCTATGACGATGCGAAAGCGGTTGCCGATCTGGTGGAAGCCCGTTTCCCGAACCTGAAAGGTAAGGTGCTCATCAACGATATCGGTACCACCATCGGCAGTCACACCGGTCCCGGTACCGTGGCACTGTTCTTCTGGGGCACTGAAAGGAACGATTAAAAGCAGAAAAAACCGACAGCACGAAAGCTGTCGGTTTTTCTTGATTAACATTGTAAATTGTGCTATGATGTAGAAAATTTTGGAATTGGAGTATCACCGTGATAAGGTATAATCAATTTGCCTGTTGGCTTGTTTTGCTTTTGGTGGCGATCTGTTTGTGCGTCACCGGTTGTGGGGTGCCGTTGGCGTTGGAAGGGGATTTTTTGACTTCTTCAACCAACGTGACCACAACTACCGCCACAACCACTACTGCCACTACCGCAACCACTATAACCAAAACCACAGCTGTGAAAATGACTGCTGCCGCTGCACCGCTGGTTACATTGGATCCTGCCTACCGGCGATTGCTTTTGGTAAATGCCGAACATCCGCTACCGGAAGATTTTGAGGATACTGATGCGCTGGTTTCGATTCCTTCACAGTATTGTAACGGTTCGTTAAGACAGATTGATAAAGACATTTTCCCGTATGTGATCGCGATGATTGAAGCGGCAAAAAAAGACGGCGTGACGTTGTACGTTCGATCACCGTATCGCTCGTATACCACACAACAAACGTTGTTTCGGAACAAAGTAAAGCGTATGATTGCGGATGGAGTTCCGGCGGATCAAGCGGAAGCGGCGGCCGCCCGCGCCGTGGCGCGTCCCGGTACCAGCGAACACCAAACCGGTTTGGCGATTGACTTTAATACCGCGAATTCTAAATTTGAAAATACGCCTGCTCATCTGTGGTTGATGGAACATGCTGCGGAATACGGTTTTATTTTGCGCTATCCAAAAGATAAGACCGAGATTACCGGTATCATGTATGAACCTTGGCATTGGCGCTTTGTAGGGGTTGAGGTTGCACAAGAGATCGCCGCGTTAGGTGTAGCCTTTGAAGAGTACATCGCTGCAGAAACAATAAACACAACAAACGGGTAACAGAGTGCGCTCTGTTACCCGTTCTTTTGTTTGGTTAGAATTCGTCGGCGAACCAAACGGAGGGGAGTGTGAATTCCTTACCGTTTAAATATTGCAGATCTTCGGCATCGCTCTCAAACGCAAATTTAAGGCGGTAGGAACATAAGGCTTGTTTGGAAAAACCCGACCCTTTATTTTGGGCATTGGTGCCGTATTTTCCGTCACCCAGCAACGGATGCCCAATAGAGGCTAAATGCGCGCGGATCTGGTGTGTGCGGCCGGTGAGCAATTCGATTTCCAAAAGCGACAGATCGTTTTTCTCCCGCAGCACGCGGTAGCGTGTGGCGATGGTGCGCGCGCCGCGCGTTTGCCGATCGGATATGTACACGCGGTTTTGCGATTCGTTTTTCTCCAAATACCCGTGCAAGGTATCTTCGGGTTTTTCCATGTGCCCGTGCACGATGCACAGATAATATTTTTCGATCTCCCGTTTGCGGAGTTTCTCGTTGAGAATACGTAGCGCTACAGCGGTTTTGGCGGCGATCACGATCCCGCAGGTGTTGCGGTCAATGCGGTTGACCAGTGCGGGGACGAAACTGTTTTCATCATCGGGAGAATACTCGCCTTTTTCGTACAAATACCGTTGCACGCGGAAAATGAGGGTGTCGCGGTACTCGGTATCATCGGGATGCACCAACAGTCCCACCGGTTTGTTGAGCAACAAAATATTTTCATCCTCATACACAATGTCCAGTTTGGTGCCGGCGTATTGGAATTCATACTTGGAAGCGGGTTGTTCCAAAAATTCATCGGGGGCATATACGGTGACGGTATCGCCCTCACACACGCGGTCGGCAATGTGGCACCGTTTGCCGTTTACTTTGATATCTTTTTGGCGGATGTACTTGTACATCATGGATACCGGCAACATCGGAAAAGTTTTGGTTAAGAACCGATCGATGCGTTGACCGGCATCGTTTTTACCGATTATCACACGTTTCAAAGCAAATCCCCCTTTTGTAATATTTTTCAATAATTATACGCTTTTCTCTTTGCAAACACAAGGGTTTGTGGTATACTTTTGCAAAAGGGAGGTTTTTTTATGAATTTCTTTGAAGAGTTGGGGCAGTTTGACCCCGAAGTGCACGCGGCATGTGAGGCTGAACTCAATCGCCAAAAGCACAACATCGAATTGATTGCATCGGAAAACATCGTGTCCAAAGCCGTTTTGATGGCGGCAGGCGGAGTGCTTACCAACAAATATGCGGAAGGATATCCCGGCAAACGGTATTACGGCGGTTGCGAGTGCGTGGATATTGTGGAAGATATTGCACGTGACCGTGCCAAAAAACTGTTTGGCGCGGAACATGCCAACGTGCAACCGCACAGCGGTGCCAACGCCAACCTGGCGGTGTATTTCGCTCTGCTTAAACCGGGCGATACCATTTTGGGTATGAACTTGGCACATGGCGGTCACTTGACCCACGGTTCGCCTGTGAACATGTCGGGTATGTACTTTAACGCCGTACCGTATGCGCTCAGCTCCGAAACCCAGCGCATCGATTATGAGGCCGTGCGTAAAACGGCTTTGGAGTGCAGACCGAAACTGATCGTTGCCGGTGCCAGCGCCTATCCGCGCACCATTGATTTTGCGAAATTCCGTGAGATCGCGGACGAAGTCGGTGCCTATTTGATGGTGGATATGGCGCACATTGCCGGTTTGGTAGCGGCGGGCTTACATCCCAATCCGGTACCGTATGCCGATGTGGTGACCACCACTACGCACAAAACGCTCCGCGGTCCGCGCGGCGGTATGATCTTGTGCCGCGAGCAGTATGCAAAACAAATTGACAAAGCGATCTTCCCCGGCATTCAGGGCGGTCCGTTGATGCATATCATCGCCGCCAAAGCCGTAGCGCTCGGCGAAGCGTTGACCGATGAATTTAAAACCTATCAGAAGAACATTGTCGACAATGCCGCGGTGCTGGCAAGCGAACTGGTAAAACAAGGCTTTGATCTGGTGTCGGGCGGTACGGATAACCACTTGATGCTGTTGGATCTGCGTTCCATGGGTGTGACCGGTAAGGAACTGGAACACCGTTTGGATGATGTGCATATCACCGTGAACAAGAACGCCATCCCCGACGATCCGGCAAGCCCGTTCGTAACAAGCGGTGTGCGCATCGGTACGCCTGCTGTGACATCCCGTGGTTTCGGTGCGGAAGAAATGAAGAAGATCGCCGCTTGGATCCGCGACGTGGCGGTGGATTTTGAAAACACCAAAGATCGTGTTTCCGCCGAAGTGATGGCATTGTGTGAAAAATTCCCGATTTACAAATAAGGGGGAAATACTATGAAATTCCATGTGGGACATCCGTTGCAGGCGCGTGGCGCCGAAGTGTACCGCCTGCAAGGCGGAAAAGGCGACGGTATGCGGTTTTTGTACGTGCGCAACGGTTTAGGGTTAGAACTGTGGATTTCGTTGGATCGTGCGGCGGATATGAAT
This sequence comes from Clostridia bacterium, assembly GCA_017440005.1. Classification (GTDB taxonomy): domain Bacteria; phylum Bacillota; class Clostridia; order Oscillospirales; family Acutalibacteraceae; genus RGIG3009. The sequence goes on along the minus strand of JAFSIB010000066.1, from coordinate 6,447 downwards.
CGTGTGATCTATAAAGGTAAAAATATGGGTTACATGGCGCCGTGCGGCAACGTGGCACCGACGTATCACGACGGTGTGGGCATGGGCTTCTTAAAATCCTTTACTGCCGGTTTCTTTACCACGGCAGGACTTGAGGGCGCGGGCGGTCCGTGTGAGGATGAGGGCGAGCATGTACCGTTACACGGTTCCATCAGTCACGTGCCGGCACAGTTGAACGGAATCGATGAAACCGAAGACGGGCTGGTTATCAAAACGGTTGTACGCGACGGTCGTATTTTCGGCCGCCGTATGGTGTTGGAACGCGTGTACACCGTGTCTTACACCGCGGATACGTTTACGGTGACCGATACCGTGACGAACGAAAGCGACGGTGTGTCACCGTTCTGCTTGCTTTACCACTGTAACATGGGTTACCCGCTTCTCAGCGAACACAGTGTGGTACGGTTCCCGAACACCCGTATCTGGGCAGTGACGGATAACGCCAAAGAAAATATCGATACCGCATTGATCATGGAAGAACCGCAAGCCGGTTATGCGGAACGTTGCTATTTCTTTGATATGATCGAGCAACAAGACGGAAAGGTGCATGCCGGTATTTACAATCCGGATATCGATGCCGGTGTGGTGTATTCGTATGATAAAAACGAATTGCCCTGCATGACCGAATGGAAGATGATGGGCAAACGTGATTACGTGCTGGGTATTGAACCGGGCAACGTGTGTCCGAATCAGCGTTGCAATCAACGCGCGCAGGGCGTGTTGCCGTTCCTGCAACCGGAAGAAAGCAACCAAACGTCCCTTACGTTCACGTTTGTGGATAATCAAGCGGATTTCGACAAAGCATTTTAAAAAAGAAGCGAAGCAATCATGATTGCTTCGCTTCTTTTTTACGTTTGATAAACGGGATGATATCCAAACGGATGATGGCAATGGTCAGGGAAACGGTGACGAATATCTGATTAAGCACACCGGCATCGGAATGGCAGATGACGTCGTATACCAACCAACCGATGTAAGTGGGCATGGTTAAGAAACGCAGGAGTGTGGTGTTTTTGAGTCCGTACGCCACTGTGGTACCGATCTTGGAAAAGATGACCAACAGGCAAGCAACCAGCGATTCGGTGCGGAAGAGGAGTCCCAACGTGAGAAACAGGATGGAAAACCCGATCTGTGCCGGCAAAGTGGACTTGCCGCGCTTTACCTGTGCGGTGAACACGGTGTTGCGCACACAACTGAAGAAATTCATAATGAGTCCGGTGGTGGCACCAAGCAGGATATATTGAATACCGAACACGAGCTCGTTCATGGTTTTGCAAAAGAGAATGCGCTTGTGTTCTTTGAGTTGGCAGGATAACACGCCAAATAACAAGCCGATATACCCAATTCCTTGTGTGACCCACTCAAACGATACAGGCGATGCCGCTTGCCATTGTTCAAATAACGGCAACATAGAACCACTCCTTGTACTTGACGAATGTCAATCGGATTGTTATTATAATATCGATCACTAAGATATGCAATATGTGGCGAAAAAGTCGATAAACGATCATGGGAACGATCAAATTCGATCAAGGGGGGGCGCATCCATGCAAAGTGAACGGCAGGAACGCATACTGGAAATATTGGAAGAACGCAAGTTTGTGACCGCGCAACGGTTGAGCGAAGAGTTATTTGTCAGCCTGCCGACGGTACGGCGCGATTTGAGCGAGTTGGCGCGGCAAGGATTGATCGTGCGGAATCGCGGCGGTGCCAGGCGGTTGACGGACGGGCATGAACACATCCCGTTTGCATTTCGCGTGGGATTTAAGACACAGGAGAAAAAGCAACTCAGTCAAGCGGCGGCAGCGTTGGTGCGTGACGGCGATACGATCTTTTTGGATGAATCGACCACGTTTTTCCCCATTGTGGATTTCTTGTGTGAGTACAAGCAGATTACGGTGGTGACCAACAGTATACCGCTTTCGGTACTACTCAAGAAGGCACAAATACGCGCCTATTGCTTGGGCGGTGATCTGGAAGCGGAGGATAATGCGTTTTACGGTTCTTATACGCAGTTGATGGCGGAGTATTTTAATTTTGATCTGATGTTGTTTTCGTCGACGGGTGTGAATGCCGCCGGCGAGATCGTCGATCATTCGTTGGATGCTACGATGTTGCGGCGTGTAATCATGCGCCGTTCCAAACGGTGTGTGTTTGTGTGTGACGGCGAAAAATTCTTTGAAGAGTCGCGGTTTAGCTGTGCACCGATTACGGAAATGGATGCTGTTATTACCAATCGTGAACCGCCGACGGCGTGGAACCTATCGCCTGAAAAACTGATACAAGTGAGGTGAGCATTTTCCGATGAAACAGCAAGGGATCGATCTTTGCGGGAAAACGGTGGCGATCACCGGTTCGACCGGCGGGATCGGCAGAGAATTATGCCGATTGTTACTTGCGGCAGGTGCAAGACTTATTCTGTTGGACCGTTCAGCAGAAAAGTCTGCTGCCTTACAACAAATGCTCAAAGCGGAATTTCCCTATGCGGAATTAACACGGATCCCGCTTGTATTGGACGACATGACATCGGTTAAAGCGGCATGTGCGCAATTGGAAGAGTTGCCGATCGATATCCTGATACACAATGCCGGTGCATACAGCATTCCTCGGTATATCACGTCGGCGGGTTGTGACAATGTGTTTCAGATCAACGCGCTGGCACCGTATTATATTACCAAATATCTGTTACCGCAACTGCGCGAACGCGGCGGTCGTGTGATTGCGGTGGGTAGTATTGCCCATCGGTATTCCAAGACCGATCCAAACGATGTGGATTTTGCCACCCGACGTGCATCGTCGCTGGTTTACGGAAATGCCAAACGGCGGTTGATGTTTGCCTTGTACGAGTTGTTCCGCGAGGAAACAAACGCCTCGCTCGCCGTTTGCCATCCCGGTATCACCCTGACGAACATTACCTCGCATTATCCAAAATGGATCTTTGCGCTGATCAAATATCCGATGAAGGTGATCTTTATGTCACCGCGCACGGCGGCACTCAGTATTTTGCAAGGGTGCACGGAACCGTGCAGGTATCACGAATGGATCGGGCCGCGCTGGTTTGATATTTGGGGATTGCCGAAAAAAAGACAATTGCGTTCCTGTACCGATGCCGAATGCCATGTCATTTACGAAGCGATGGAACAGCAAATAAAAGAGCCGCTTAACCAAGGTTAAGCGGCTTATTTTTATTCTGTTTCGATCTCGCGCTGACGAACGTGCGCGGAGTGGATAACAAATTGCAGGAGTATCACAACCCCTGCCATGATGGTACACGATACCAGCAGGGCCGGCGTATAGGAGCCGCACAGATCGTATGACAGGTTGAGGATAGGGGAGGCCAGCGCATAGCCGGCAGTGTTGACCGAAATCAGGATGCCTAAGATATGGTCAAAGGATTTCTGACCAAACAGGTCGGAGGCATACAGCGGCACCACGATGGTTTCCAGCGGCATCGCCAGCGACGAGAAAATACCGAAGACGATTGCCATTACCGTGCCGACGGGACCGGGGGAGGCGAGTGCGAACATCAAGCCGGTTACCACGGCGGTCACCGAACAGACGGTGGCAGTGGTGCGCAGGCCGAAGCGGTCATACATCACACCGGTCAGAAATTTGAACACGGTCATCGACAGTGATTGAATGCTCAGCACGGTGGTGACGAAATCGGCGGAAAAGCCGACGTCACGTAGGTGCGCTGCCATTGTGCCGAACACGCCTTGCAGGATCACGCCGGTCAGAAAAATACAGACCGCGATGCCGTAAAAGTACCACGAACGTACGGCCTGCGCGAACGGAATACCAACCCAGTCGCGGCCGCGCCGTTTCGCGTTTCCGGTGGGGGTGATGGGTTCCTTCGGTTTGTTCTTGAAAAAGAGGATCAGCACAATGCCGACGCCGAAAAAGAGGAGAGCCAACAGACGGTACGCGTCGCGGAAACCGTTTGCGTGGGCGTTGATGATGGGGGAAAGGATCTGGCTGGCGAGTGCGCCGCCCAGACCGTTTGCCGCTAATACGGCGCCCATGACGGTGCCCTTCTTCTCAGCGAACCAGTGGTTGATGACGTAGCTGACGATGGTGGTGGAGCCAAAGGAGAAGCCGACGCCCATTAACACACCGCCAAGGTAGCACATCCATACGTTGACGCTGAACGAAAAGCACAGCGCTGACAGGCACAGGCATAGAAAACCGAAGCCGACCAGTTTTTTGGCACCGAATTTAGCGACGAGGGTGCCGAAAAACAAGTTCGTGATAGCGGTGGATAAAAAGCGGCAGGTGTCGGTTAAGGAAAAGGCACTGCGCGGAATACTCAGTGCTTCGGTGATCGGCAGCACGAACAAACTGCGCGTCGAGCTGAAGAACCCCAAACCCACAAAGATCATCACAAAACTGAGTGCCGCAATGACCCACTTATATTCAAAGCGCCTTTTCCGTTCGTCCATGCCGGTTCCCTCTTTCTGTAAACGAGCCGATCATTCCGCAGAACGACCGGCTCATAAAACGTGCTGTTAGAAGCCGAAGAGCTTTTGGTTCAACTCTTCGGTAAGGGTTCCACCATACGGGCAGAGCTGGAACGCTTCCGCGTAACGGACTTTAGAACCGCGTTCTTCGCCGTAACGGGTGATCAATTCCTTGCGGAAACGGGCAGCGGTTTTGGCAAAACGAACGGCATAACCGCGGGGGGCGGCCATGACTTCTTCGTCCGTGGTGTCGGCGGTGATGTTCATGCCTTTGAGCCATTCAAAACGCTCGGCTTCATCTTCCGGCACCTCGACCCCCTCTTCGGTATAGGGCAACCATTCGTACACCTGTGATACATTGAGGTGTGCGATCTGTAATTTAATATCGATCTCGTCATCCATATCCAGCACAATGTCGGGACGGAAATCGGGATCGGTAAAACGGTCTTCATAATACAGAATGACCGGCGTTTTTTTCATGGCCGGTACGTCGGGACACTCGTGCGGTACGATGAGCATGTACGACGCATCCTGAATAAGCACGCCGGCGGCGCGATGGTCAGCATGATAGTCATTCGCGCGGTGCGAAATGACCAGGTCCGGCGAAAATTCGCGGATATAGCGAATCAAACGGCGGCGGTTTTCGAGTGTGGGCATGAGCGTACAGTCGTTCATATCCTCCCACACGTCATAGCGGATGCCGAGCAGTTTTGCCACAGCCGCCGATTCTTTGGCACGGCGCGCAGTGGTTTCTGCCGGTGTCATGATATGATGACCGCCACAGCCGTTGCACAGGCTTAAAAAGCGCACTTCATATCCCATTTGCACATACTTGTGTGCCAGGCCGCCGACACGGAATTCGTTATCGTCCTGATGGGCGCCGATCATTAAGATTTTCATACCGCAACATCCTTTCCGCACGGGAAGATTTCACAAGGGTAGTGTAGCACACCGCCTCTCAAAAGTCAACGAAACGGCAATGTTTCCAACGAAAAAAGATTGATAAATTCTTAACAATATGATATAGTGGAAAACAGAGGCGATGTGTATGAAACATTTTGATATTAAGACACACATTTATTTTGGTGAACAGTCGTTGGATCGCTTGTCACAGATCCCGTATCGCAAAGCATTGTTGATTGCGGACAAGTTTGTGGTGAGCAGCGGGCTTATCCATTTGCTCACGGTACGGTTGCAGCAAAACGGTGTGACGTGGCAGGTGTTTGACGATGTGGTACCGGATCCGCCGCTTGAAAAGATCGGTGCAGGTGCACAGGTGGTTCTGGAACAACGTCCCGACGTATTGATCGCGGTCGGCGGCGGTTCAGCGATCGATTCTGCCAAAGCGATCCGCGAAGTTGCGCTGCAGATGGATGCGTCCTATACCCGTCCGGCATTGATTGCGATTCCGACCACAAGCGGTACCGGCACAGAAGTGACGTCGTTTTCGGTGGTGTCGGATCCTGCCAATCAGCGGAAGATCCCGCTTGTGAGTGACACCATGTTACCGGATGAAGCCATTCTGGATGCTGAACTTGTCAAATCGGTACCGCCTGCCGTGACTGCCGATACCGGCATGGATGTATTTACACACGCGTTGGAGGCGTATGTAAGTACCAACAACACCGAGTTTTCGGCGGCATTGGCGGAAAAGGCGATTGAGATCGTGGGCTCGTTTTTGTTGCGCTCGTACCTGGATAACAACGATACGCACGCACGGCAAAAAATGCACGTGGCATCCTGCTTGGCGGGTTTGTCGTTTAATACGGCATCACTCGGGCTTAATCACGGTATGGCGCACCAACTGGGCTCGCATTTCCATATCCCGCACGGACGTGCCAATGCGATGTTGCTGCCGCACATTATCGAATATAACAGCGATATTAACAAATACAGCCGCTTAAAAGTGGATTACCCCAAACACGTGCAGAAGTACGCGACGGTTGCCCGT
>JAFSIB010000065.1 GCA_017440005.1 Clostridia bacterium | reverse complement strand
GAAACATCCGCAGCAGGAGTTTATTCAGATCGATACCAGTAATATCCTGTTTATCCTCGGCGGTGCCTTTGACGGCATTGAAAAGACCGTGGAAAAACGGATGTCATCCGGTGCTATGGGATTTGGCAACGAGGTGAAATCCAAAAAGGATATGGACCAAGGGGAGATGTACCGTCAGGTAGTGCCGCAGGATCTGGTCAAATTCGGCTTGATCCCGGAACTCGTTGGCCGTATGCCGGTGATCACGGCGTTGCAACCGCTGGACGCCCCTGCACTGGTTAAGATTTTGAGCAAACCGAAGAATGCGATCTTGAAGCAGTACACCGGTTTGTTTAAACTGGACGATGTGGAACTGGAATTTGCAGAGGATGCCCTGCTCGCCGTAGCAGAGAAAACCTTGCAGCGCAACACCGGTGCACGTGGTCTTCGTTCCGTGATGGAAGAGGTACTGACCAATTTGATGTTTGAAGTGCCTTCCGATCCCGCCATTGAGAAGATCGTGATCACACGTGCGTGTGTGGAGGAAAAGGCACCTCCCGAACTGATTAAAAATCCCGAACGTAAGCCGAATCGCATTAAGGCGCGCGGTAAAAAACTGCCGCGGCGTAAAGTGACGGCGTAACGGAAAGTTGTCTTGTTAGCAGTCGACTGTGTCCTTTGCACAACCGACTGCTGACTTTTCCATATTATCGCACAAAACCTTGTGCGGCAGGTGTTGTTTCATTTAGGAGTGAACGAGTATGATGGCATTGCAAAAGCGGGTTGCTCGCGTATCGACGCTACCGCTGCTTGCTTTGCGTGGCTTGGTGGTGTTCCCGCATACCACGGTACAATTTGAAGTGGGACGCGATAAATCCATTCAAGCCTTACAGGAAGCGGTTAATAACGATCAATTGATCTTTTTGGTAACGCAGCAGGACGTGGCGGATGAAGATCCGAAACCGGATGCGTTGTGTAAGACGGGCGTTGTTGCGCGGTTACAGCAAGTGCTGCGTATGCCGTCGGACATTGTGCGTGTGAAGGTGGAAGGCTTATATCGCGCCCGTGTTCGCGATTTCTTGCAGGTTGAACCGTTTATGTCGGTTGAAGTGCGGGAATCGTTAACGCGTCCGATGGCGGATAAAGAGCAGGAAACCGCGTATTTCAGAAAATGCCGTGCGTATTTCCATCAATACATGGAGTTGGCACGGGACGTGTCGGATACGGCTGTCAACGAACTGATGGCGGCACGTGACAACGGTATTTTTGCTGACCGTATGGCGGATATTTTGCCGTGTTCGGCAGACAATAAGCAAAAAGTACTGGATGCCTTATCCCTTGAAAAGCGGTTTGAAGAACTGGCACGTATTCTGGTGGATGAGGTACGTATTGCGGAATTGGAACGCAGTATTGAGCATCAGGTCCAGTCTTCCATTGATAAAAACCAGCGCGATTATTATTTGCACGAGCAAATGCGCGTGATCGCAACGGAACTGGGGGAGGAAGACGATCCCGTAAGTGAAGCCGATGAGTTGCGTGAACGCATCAAAGCGTTGCAGCTGGCATCGGATATTCAGGAAAAGTTATTGAAAGAATGCACAAAACTTGCCAAAATGCCGTTTGGTTCTCATGAGGCAACGGTAGTCCGCAATTATTTGGACACCTGCCTTGAGTTGCCGTGGCATACATATTCCGAAGAAATTTTGGATCCTGCCCGTGCACGGAAGATCCTGGATCGCGACCATTACGGATTGGAAAAGGTCAAGGAGCGCATCCTGGAAGTTTTGGCGGTACGCAGTCTGACGGGCGGAAGCAAAGGGCAGATCATTTGTCTGGTTGGGCCTCCCGGCGTGGGTAAAACCTCGATTGCACGCTCGGTTGCGGAAGCGTTGGGCCGCGAATATGTGCGCGTTTCCTTGGGCGGCGTGCGTGATGAAGCGGATATCCGCGGTCACCGCCGTACGTATATCGGTTCCATGCCCGGCCGCATCATTCGTGCGATCGACAAAGCGAAGACGTCCAATCCGTTGATCCTGCTGGATGAGATCGATAAACTCGGCAGCAGTTACAACGGTGATCCGTCTTCCGCGTTGTTGGAAGTGCTGGACACGGAACAAAACCACGCGTTTGTGGATCATTATCTGGAAATCCCGTATGATCTTTCGCAGGTGTTGTTCATCACGACGGCAAACGAGGCCGACAGTATTCCGGCACCGTTGTATGACCGTATGGACGTAATCACGCTTTCAAGTTATACGGCGGAAGAGAAGTTCCATATCGCCCGCAACCATTTGGTAAAAAAACAACTCAAACAAAACGGTTTGGATGCCCGCCGTCTGCGTATTGCAGATGCGGCGTTGCGCCTGATCATTGACGGATATACGCGTGAGGGCGGTGTGCGTACACTGGAACGGTGTATTGCCAAGATCTGCCGCAAACGGGCGCAGGAACTGGTTTCCGGCAAAGACTGTGCGGTTACGGTTACCGCAAAAATGCTCAAAGACTATTTGGGCCCGCGCCGCTTTAAAGAAGAGAGCGGTCAGCGCACAGATGAAGTCGGCGTTGTGAACGGTCTGGCGTGGACAGCGGTAGGCGGCGAGACCATGCCGGTTGAAGTGGCGGTTTTAGACGGAAGCGGCAAGATTGAGTTGACCGGTTCTTTGGGCGATGTGATGAAAGAATCCGCCAAGGCGGCGATCAGTTACGTGCGTTCGCGCGCGGATCACTGGAACATCGCGGGAGATTTTTATAAAACCAAGGATATTCATATCCACGTTCCCGAAGGGGCGGTACCGAAAGACGGACCGTCTGCCGGTGTTACCATGGCAACGGCAATGGTATCGGCATTAACGGGTATTCCCGTACGGCACGACGTTGCTATGACGGGTGAGATTTCGTTACGCGGACGTGTGTTACCGATCGGCGGGTTGAAGGAAAAGACCATGGCTGCTTATCGTCATCACATGAAGACGGTTGTCATTCCGCAGGAAAACGAAGCGGATCTGGCGGAAGTGGATGAAGTGGTGCGTCAAAACATTCGGTTTGTGACGGCGCGTAATATGGACACAGTTATTGAAACGGCGTTGTTGATGTAACCGTACGAAGGAGGGTGAGTGTGTGTGTGAAAATTGAAACCGCAGTGTTTGAAACATCGGCAGGTGTTTCGGGTCAGTTGATTGCTTCCACCTTGCCCGAAATCGCGTTTTCCGGTCGTTCCAACGTGGGAAAATCGTCCCTGATCAATAAACTTCTAAACCGGAAATCTTTGGCGCGAACCAGTGCAACTCCCGGTAAAACGGCGACGATCAATTTTTATAAATTGGATACGATGCGGTTGGTGGATCTTCCGGGTTACGGGTATGCCAAGTTATCGGCATCCGAAAAACAACGGTTCAGCCAAACGATCGAACATTATTTTGATGACGATCGGGATCTGCGGTTGGTTCTGCAACTCATCGATATGCGGCATCCGCCGACCGCCAACGACCTGCAAATGCTGGATTATCTGGTGGAATGTGAGATCCCGTTTGTGATCGTTCTGACCAAGAGCGATAAATTAAATAAAAGCGAGCGAGCCCGTCGGCTCTTTGAACTGGAAAACGAACTGGCGGATTTTGAGGGCGTACAATGTATTCCGTTTTCCGCGGTGAACGGTGAAGGAGTCGAAATGCTCCGCTCGATTTTAGATGAAGTAACACAAGAAAGAGGCGAGTAAGCACATGACAAAAAACAGTAAAAAAGCGTACGAAATGCCCGCGATTGAACTCATTGATCTGATGTCCTACGAAGCCATGGCCACAACGGAGGAGGACGATATTCCTCAAGCGTATGCCAATAAGAGCAGTACTTGGGGTCCCTGGGTCTGATTAAAATTCAAAAAATTCACATATCCATTTGTCCGCCCTTGTCGCGTATTTTCTGCTTATCAGGATATACTAATAGCGACACCAACAAAAGGAGGGTCGATCACAATGGATATGAATTGTCATGCCAATAAGTCCATTCATTGTTCGGTGGAGCAGTGCCGCTATCATTGCGGAAGCGACAATTACTGTTCTCTGAATGCTATCCAGGTAGGCACACATGAAAAGGATCCTACTGTTTGTCAATGTGTGGATTGCCAATCTTTTGAAAAGAAATAATGCGTAAAAAAGCGCACAAGACAATTGTCTTGTGCGCTTTTGTATATCATAAGGGAATCGAACCCTCGGATTGCCTCAATTCCGCCATGCGTTATAGGCGATCTATCCAGACTTTCATAGCACTTTCAGAGCGGTTGGCGAACGCATAATATGGGATGAACGTGAGAGGGCATGCTGTGTGCTCGTCACAGACGGGATGATATAGCGGGGTGCTTTGCGAAACGGCAATGCCGTCTGTTTGTAATTTCGGTAAACCGCCAAAGGATTCTTTGCAGACCGTGACCGCTGAAGCGGGGTTTACACGCAAACTTGCCAACGGATACAGCTGATCGTGTTCTTCCAAGCAGTAGACGATCGGTCCGCGCATCAAGGCAACCTTTCCAACGTTTTCGTGAACGTGTGTGCTTGCTTGATAGAAAAGCGGTTGCATTACAAACTCCACGGAAACGGCAGAGGAGTCAAAATACAAGTACCCATCTTTTTCCACGTAAACGGCATCGGCCTTAATTTCCTGACACCAAGCGGGACGGCGTAAAGCGACGTTGCGGTTTCCGTTATATGCCACCGCAACGCCTCCGTCTTGCGGGTAGGCGGTTTTTACCTCAATGTGACACCCGTCAACAGTTCCCACGTTTGCCATGTACTGGTGCACATAGAGGTAACGGTCATCATACGTATACAGAAAATCCGCCAGAGAGGGGAGTAATCGCACTAAATTGGGCGGACAGCACGAGCAACCAAACACCTTTTTGCGCTGCGTTATACGGGCAGGGATTCCGCGGACACCTTGACGATCCAAATCGATTTCCAGAGGATTGGTGTAAAAAAACGAGGTGCCGTCTAAACTCAAGCCCGACAACATGCCGTTATACAAAGCGCGTTCGGCGAGATCACCGTACCGTCCGTCCGGTTTGAGGGCATACATTCTGCGACAGAATAACGCAAGTCCCAATGCGGCGCACGTTTCGGTATACGCGGTTGCGTTGGGCAGATAATACGGGCGGATGAACGCCTCACCGTCATTGGTTGAACCGATACCGCCTGTGATATAGGCTTTGTGTTCGTAAATATCAGAGAAAAGCGTTTCAGCGGTTTGAAACAACGAATCGTCCTGCAAGTCTTTTGCCAAATCAGCAATCGCGCAGTAAAGATACACGGCACGCACGGCGTGTCCCTCAGCGGTGGTTTGTTGTGTAATGGGCAGATGCGACTGATCCACTTCTACAAAATCAGAGCGTATCGGTTGATCTTTCACGTTGTTGCCGCGTTGACGGACAAAGAATTCTGCCAGTTCCAGATAGCGCTGTTCTTGGGTGGCGCGGTATAACCGCACCAAAGCCAGTTCGATTTCCTCGTGGCCGGGCGTTACAAAAGCGGCACTGTTCTCTTTAAAAAAGATACGATATACCAGATCGGCACCGCGTTTGCACAGATTCAGTAACGTATCGTCACCGAAAGTTTCATAAACCGCAATTCCTGCTTCAATCATGTGACCGAGCGAGTAAAGTTCGTGCGCATTGCGATCGGTAAAGCGAGGCTTTGTAATACGCGGATTATTAAAATACGAGTTGTAATACCCATCCTCACGCGTACCGTCCTTGACGTCGTTCACAATATTGCGAATGGCAGAAATGATCTTTTCGTCCGGATGCAGACGGTACACGTAAGCGGCACCTTCGATCCATTTGAAAACATCACTGCCCCAAGCGATACTTAAGTCTTCGTAATATGTCTGACAGTCCATGGAGTCAATGCGTCCGGTTTCTTTGAAACGATTGTATACGGCCCATAGGACGGTTTCGCGGTTTAGTTGTTGCTTATCTGACCAAAATCCGTTTTTCAAAGTAATATCGGAAAACGGAACAGAATTCATAATAAGTCCCTCCACTTGATTTTTTCTATTGAATCCAATATAATCATTTCGGAACATGTATGCAAGGAAACAAGGTGGAGATAATATGAGAAAATCCGACTTTTTGAATATCGAATATTGCCATGGCGGATTGTTCACTTCGGAAGCCGCCTGGACACACAGTACGCGCTGCATCCAAACGTATGAGATCATTGTGGTGACAAAAGGTACGGTCTATATACGTGAAGAGGAAACGGAATATGCGGTAAATGCGGGGGAGTATCTGCTATTATATCCCGATCGCACACACGGGGGAACGCGTTTGAGTGAGATGCCGGTTGAGTTTTTTTGGTTACATTTTACAGGCAAAACGGAAGAAGGCATGTTCGCAAAGCACTTACAGCCGTACGGTGCACTGCGCAACAGGAGTGCGATCGTGCAGTTAGTGCAACAAATTCTGCATTATCAGGAAACGCCGTCTTATCCGTCTTCGTGCTGCGATTTTACCTTATACATGTTACTTTGCGAGTTGATGGTGCAAAGTAACGAGGCTTCGGCAAAAAACGTATTGGCAGAACGGGTGCACGAGTATATTCGTTCACACGGTGAGCGACTCTTGAGTGTGCAGGATGTGGCAAAACATTTCGGGTACAACGTTGATTATCTGTCGCGCGTGATGAAAGCTTGTTACGGAAAGACGTTACAGCAGGAGATCGTGACAAATCGGTTGCAACGGGCGAAGTATTTGTTGCAGACCAGTCAATATACGGTGGATCAGATCGCGCGGGAATTGGGGTATGATGATCCCAATCTGTTTATCAAATTCTTTCGGTATCACGAAAAGACAGCACCGACCGCTTATCGAAACCGCTACCATAAGCGCTTTACCAATCATATATAAAAAGACGGCACACAGAAAATCTGTGTGCCGTCTTTTGGCTTATATTTAAGCGAGTGAAACCAAATCTTTCATGGTGTAATATCCTGCCGGTTTGCCGACTAAAAACAGAGCGGCATTGATGGCACCCGTGGCAAAAACGCCTTTGGATGCCGCCGTGTGCGATAACGTGATACATTCATCGTGACCGGCAAACAGAATATCGTGCTCACCGACGATGGTGCCGCCGCGGATCGAGCTGAAGCCGATCTCCTGCTTGTCGCGTTTTTGGCGAACTGCGTGGCGGTCATACACATACGAGGGGGTGTACGGTAACCCGTCTTTGACGGCGTCCGCCAACATGAGTGCGGTACCGGAGGGGGCATCGATCTTTTGGTTGTGATGCTTTTCTATGATCTCCACGTCAAACGACGTCCCGAGAACGCTCGCTGCTTTTTTGGCAAGTTCAGCCAAAAGACTGATACCGAGCGACATATTGGCGCTGGAAAACAGTGCGATATGTGCTGTTGCGTTTTGGATGGATTGTAACTGATCGTCCGATAAACCGGTGGTGGCGATCACGATGGGGAGAGAGTGCGACTGTGCATACGCCAGTACGCGGTCTAACATGGCGGGATGGGAAAAATCCACGATGACATCCGCCTTGACCGTGCATGTTGCCGGATCGGCAAACACCGGATAGGTTGCGGATTCGGTATTGATATCAAAGCCTGCCACGATCTCGCAATCCGAGCGATCGGCTACACAAGCGGTGATGGTTTTACCCATTTTACCGTTGCAACCGGAAAGAATAATGCGCGTCATAAAAGGGAACTCCTTTAAACTAAATTGTGCCGTTTTAACACGTCCTGCAAACGGGCTTTCATCTCGTCCGTCATGCTGTACAAGGGCAACCGACATTCACCGACCGCGAATCCCATTTGGTTCATTGCTTCCTTGACGGGAATGGGGTTGACGTCCATAAACAAGGCATTTGCCAAGTCCAGATACTGCAATTGCAGTTGCAGGGAACGTTGCACGTCGCCTTTAAACCAGGCCGCGCAAATATCATGCGTTTCCTGCGGCAGGACGTTGGATAACACGGAGATCACGCCTTTACCGCCAAGCGACAGCAAGGGGACGATCTGATCGTCGTTGCCGGAATACAACGTAATATCGCACAAGGCGGCGATCTCCGCCGTTTCCGAGAAATTACTGTTTGCTTGTTTTAATGCCACGATGTTGGGGATCTTGGAAAGTTCCGCAACCGTTTTGGGTTGCAGATTCACGCCCGTACGTGACGGAACGTTGTACAATACGATCGGCAG
>JAFSIB010000064.1 GCA_017440005.1 Clostridia bacterium | reverse complement strand
CACCTCCGAGGTATTTATACTGTTTCCAATAATCCAGTTTGGGAAGCATATCCCTCATATACGCGCGTGCCTGCTCGGCAGGAAAGTGCTAGTTTGCCATGTTTTTCACACAGACTTCGATTAACTCATCCATATTATGATACATATACTCGCCGTCAGCATAGCACCATTTACAATATTCTTCGTTGAAAATTCCGTCCTTCTCACGGCTGATGCTGCTATCCTCAAGCGGCATACCACAGCATTGGCAGATGAGCTGACGCGGTGAGCCGAGAAGCGTGTTGATCGAAACGTCAAACAGCTTGGAGAGAAGTTTGAGCGTTTCGGTATTGGGTACTGTTTCGCCGTTCTCCCAACGGCTGACCGCCTGACGAGTGACGAATACCTTTTCGGCAAGTTCCTCCTGGGAGAGTCCTTTTTTCGTCCTGAGTTCAAGTATGATATCTTTCGTTTCCATATTCTTTACCGCCTTGTATGTGATACACCCATTATATCATTTTCAACATTCTGCCACAAGCAACTCGCTGTTGCCACCGGTTCGATATATTGGAATTTGATTATTTTATATTCAACTCATAATTTCCGCCCTGGAAAGAGAAAACATTATCAAAAGATACTGTTTCGGTTGAAACACAAGTAAAACCCAACTTTTCTAATAATCTGCAAGACGGTGTATTATCAATCGCTGTACCTGCTGTGAAACGTGTCACACCACATTCATGGGCAAAGTGCTTGAGTAGTGCGCTTGCACTTTCAAAAGCATAACCATTTGAGTGATATTTGGAGTGAAAGCAATAGCCCAAATCGTAAATATCTCCATCTTTATGAAAACATACATATCCTATCATATCGCTTGATTCTTTTAGAAAAACCGCAAAGAACAAATTGCTGTCAGCAAACCTTTTTGTTAATGTTTTGGTTTCTTTATCTTCTGTCGGCAGAGGCATATCATAGACAGCATATTTTGAATTATTAAAATCAATAAATATGTTTTTCATCTCTTGCCAATCTGACTCATTCAGACGGCGAATGAATAATCTGTTCGTTTCTAATCTCATACTTTTAACCTTTGCAAATCCGGAATTTATTTCTTTTTCTTGGGTGCTGGGAGTTCGGGATACATCGCTTCAAACAGTTCTTTGAGGAACGCTCTATCGTCAACGTTATCCACCAAGAGCATATCTTTAGCACCATCGTACGGCGGCTCGTAGATAGCGTTCGGCATCAGCTGCACCGCACTCGGTACGGGTTTGACGAGCAGACGATCATCGCAGAGGTAGGCGGCAATCTTGCCGTTTATATAAATGATATATTCGCCCATCATCTGACGGTGGGTGATTCCCTCTACATTGGCTAACTGATCTAATATAAAAGCCAAGTATTCTTTGCCTGTAGCCATAACATTTCTCCGTTACAAATTTGATGTGAATATTATATCATTTTTCTCGCCTTATCTCAATCCCTTTTTCTTTGTCTACAGTGGTGCAATCACTGATATATGTGCTGATATGTTCGCGCATTTGGAAATGATAAAGCCGATGAAGAATTATTTGTTTCTTCATCGGCAATTTTATGCTCTTATTTTATCTTGTAAGATGCAATATATTCTACACCGTCATTTGGCATTAGCTTAGGATCTTCCTGCACAAAGCGGATGCTTAGATTGTTTTCTTTGGCGGTGAGCGCAAAATGGCAGAGCGCAATGCCCATATCGATCATCTGCATATCAAGCTTTCCTTCGTGACCGAATCCTTTACTGCGTTTGAGATAAAAGTGAGCAGCATGATCCGCCACAACAACGCGCCAGGGCTGTTTGTTTACTGCCGAAGGGGCAAGTCTCACCATTTCCAAAGGCTCGGCAAATTCGCCCGCCTTTTCTTTTGCAAGGGGTGTATCAAACGAACCGTCAAAGAACAGTTCTTCAAATGGTAGTCGCTCATCGGATTTGATTGCCTTTCGCATCATAGTTTCTCTGATAGACATTTTCTTTGCGGCATAGCCGATGGGTGTGGCGCAGGGCATCATTTCGTTCTCGCCAAGATCCATTGCCTGCTCAAAGGCAGAGCGATTCATCGTGCCGCCAAGCCATACGGTGCCAAGCCCCAGCGACTGCGCATACAGAACAAATTCCTCAAAGGAGTATCCAAACGCAACGCTTGCGTTCGGTACGTTTTCAATTTTTCCACCGACATACAGCTCTGTACCGCTTACAACGGGACAGGTCAAACCGTCTTTCTTGGCGTCGAGGAACTTGAACTTAACGGGAAGGTTGAAGGGGTTTTGAATCGCATTCGCATACGACAGGAGTTGTTCCTTTGTACTTTCATCAAGCGCTCTGCCGTCATAGGTGCGAACACTTCTTCTTTTGGTTATCAGTTCTGCAATATTGTTCATTCTTCGCCCTCTTTCGAAAGGATCTTATAAAGAATTTTATAAAGCTGCAAACCTTCCTCGGCAGTGAGGTTAGTGCAACCGGCAACCTTTGCGGGAATATCCACCGCTTTTTCCTTCAGCGCCTCGCCACTGTCGGTAAGGAAAACGCTGACCGAGCGCTCGTCCGTCGTGCTTCTTTTACGAGTGACATATCCCTTGGCTTCAAGGCTTTTGAGTACGGGAGTCATCGTTCCGGAATCGAGGAAGAGTTTTTCGCCGAGAGCCTTGACGGTGATCTCCTTTTCTTCCCACATTACCATCATCGTGATGTACTGCGTATAGGTGATATCCAGCTCGTCAAGATAAGGGCGGTATCTTTTGACCACCTCACGCGAAGCGGCATAAAGAGGAAAGCATAGTTGATTTTCAAGCTTCAAAGCATCATATTTTGAAATTTCCATTATTATCACCGAAAATTAAAATTTGATTTCACGGGGTGCATCTGTAAAGGAACAGATCTGCGCCACCGCATTTTTAAGATAATACACCTCAGTATTGCCATCACCGGCAGTATACATTGCCTTCAGATTGGGGTAGGCATCTAACATATGCTCCTGCGCTTTCACATTATCATCAAGCACCGCTTCGGCCGTAACACGGATCCATCTGCCGTCCTGTGCCATTGCGCTGATCTCAACCTTGGGATTGGCTTTCATCTGCTGTGCCACCGCTTTTACTTTACCGGTCTGTATGTAGAGCTTATCTTCAAACAGATCGACCGTGCCGAAGGGACGAACACGCGGCTGATCACCCTCTACGGTTGCCAAATAATATGCTCCGCAATTCTTCAAAAACTCATATACTTCTTTCATGGTGTTCTTCTCCTTATTCCGTTATTACTTTCGTTGCAAAAGCAGAAACATCTGCAAGGTCTTTTTCATTCGGTCTGCCTTTATGGATTTTCGCAAACTCACCGCGGCAATGGAATTCTTCCTCTGCTACGGCAATGCCGACAGTATCCGCAACCTTTTTAACCGGCTTTTTCATAGATTTCATCATCGCCGATGTGCCGAAGCAAACGATTTTACCGATATTATCTTTATTTTCGATAATAAACTGCTTCACCGCCTCATCCACATCAAAAGCGTAATAGGAGCAACCGAGGAACAAAATATCCGCTTTTTCGGCAAGAGGGTTTGTAATGTCCTTTGATTCTACGGATGCAGTTTTTGCTACTGCATCCGCTAATTTTTTAGTGTTACCCGAACGGGTATAGTATCTAACAGCAATATTCATATTCGGTTTCTCCTTATGCTGATTTACTCTCATTATACGCTTTTCTCACTGCCAATGCAAGTTGGTCGGTACAAGAGGTCGGTCTTCTGCCGCAAGTGTTATCAAGCAGTTTTTCTTCAATTTCCTCAACCGTTGCGCCCTCAAGCAGTTTTGCTATTGCCTTAAGATTACCGTTGAAACCGCCGTAAAACTCAATGTTGGTTATTACATTGCCGTTGATATCAAAACTAATAATCTGCGAGCAGACATTTTCGGTTTTATATTCGTAGCGCATTACAGACACTCCTCAATCTTTGCTTTAAGCTTCTTCATATCGGTAGGCTCAAAGCGTGCAACAATTTCGCCGTTTCTATCAATAAGAAACTTAGTGAAGTTCCATTTTACTTTACCGTTATTTTTATAATCTTTATCGGTTTTCTTAACAACGCCCGACAGCATCATTCCCATAGGCGACATACCAAAGCCCTCAAATTTGGTGTTATCGGTCAGCCATTTGAAAAGCGGAATGGCATTTTCACCGTTTACATCAACTTTAGAAAATTGCGGGAAAGTAATGCCGTATCGACCGGTACAGAAGGAATGAATTTCCTCGTCATCGCCGGGTGCCTGAGAGCCGAACTGGTTGCAAGGGAAATCGAGAATTTCAAGACCTTTATCCTTGAACTCATCATAAAGGTCCTGCAGTTCATCATACTGCGGAGTAAATCCGCATCCCGTTGCGGTGTTTACAACAAGCAACACCTTGCCCTTGTAATCCGAAAGAGAAACTTCGCTGCCGTCCTGTGCTTTAACTTTAAAATCATAAATATTCATAACAAACCTCCAAAAATACTTTTGCACAATTTAATTGAGTTCAATTAATTATAGCATGACCCACTATCTCTGTCAATAGTATCGGACGTGATTTCAATTTTATGTAAGAATTCTCAATCCTTTTTTCTTTGTCTACTGCGGGGCAAAATTTGTTTTGCGAAAGGCCTTGACTTTTGCCACAGTTAGAGTTACCATACAGACGACAAAAAACTCCCTGAGTACGGCAGATGCCGTATTCGGGGAGTATCTTTTTGACCACAGTTTATCCCACATCCACGCACGGAGTACACGGAAACAGTGGAGACAAGACGGCCGGAAAGGATGTGTTTCCGAGCGGAAAGGGGCGGAAATGCTTATAAACAAGCGGAGACCGGTACTTCCAAATTCTTTGGGAGCGTGTCAGGTGCAAGATGCCTTAAAAAATATATCCCGAAAAACTTTGTTTGCATAGACTTTCGGGGTATAAATGCAACAAGTTTGCGCGAATTTTGAGTTTGACCACGGTTTGTCCACTCCCACGCAAGAGGAAAGGATTAAAAAGGTTATATACAGCGGATGTTAAGAAAATATAGCCGTTTGAAGCAGGATACTGCACCGCTGTACCGCACTATACTAAAAACTCATTTGGCTAACTTTTGCTTCACTTTTTGGTATTTTCGTTATATTCAATTGGCTATCTTCCGTTGTAACATAAAAAGTGATGGCAGACACTATAAAAGTGTCTGCCATCACTTTATTATTTCCGACCATAAATGGCAGCCTGCTTTTGGTTTTGGAAGATCAGTCAGCGGTGATTTCCTCTTTTGCTTTTTCGGTGATCTTCTGACTGTTTTCTTTGGTAAATCCTTCGGTGCTTTCTTTCATGAACATGATCTTGACGGTCATAGAATCAGTTTGATATCCAGAAGGAACGAATAGTTTTGAATATACATCAAATCCAGCTGAAGTTTATCATACGGGGACGTGTTATATTTTCCGTACAACTGCGCATATCCCGTGAGACCGCCGCGAACTTTCAAACGATAAACAAATTCGGGGATCTCCTCAGAATACTGTTTCGTGTGCTCGATCCGTTCGGGACGGGGACCCACAAAACTCATGTTGCCGATTAGAATATCGATCAACTGCGGCAGTTCATCCAACCGACACGCACGCAGGATTTCACCAATGGGTGTAATGCGGGGGTCATGATCTTCTGCGGGTTTCGGGGCGCCCTCTTTTTCGGCATCCACAATCATACTGCGGAATTTGTGAATACGGAACACCTTGCCGTCGATCGTGCTTCTTTCCTGGCGGAAAAAGACCGGTCCGCCGTCATGCAGCTTAATGGCAACTGCCGAGATCAAGAACAACGGCGAAGTCAACACCAACATAATAACGGAAACCACGATGTCAAACGCGCGTTTCAAAATACGTTGTTCAAACGTAAGACCGATGTTGCGATACAACAACAGGGGCGTATCGAACAGATGCAGGCTTTCGGCACCGCGAATGAGGATATCCGACACCTTGGTTGTGGTGTAAGTACGCACATTGTTCTCAAAGCAGATCTTGAGTATTTTATTGCGTTGCTCGGCATGCACATCGTACACGATCACACTGTCATATTGCCGGATACTTTCTTCCAGCGCACTCAACCCAACGGACACGTGCACAATATGATCGATCACAAACTTATCTTTCCGCAACTTGACCTTTTGCAAAAACACTTCAGGAGAGTAATTATCATAAATCAAGATGGTTCGCTTGGGCGGGAAGATCAGTTCCATAAGATAACTGCCGCCGAAAACCAGGGCAATAATCACCGCAACATCCGCCAACAGCATAAACAAAAGCGGTGTCACCACAACAAACTTGGCAGCCATCAGCACGATCTGCAGATAGATGATAAAAGCGGTAACAACCGATGCCAAAATCTGGGCAATGATCAAATTGGTCCGACGGTACGTGCCGTATTTCAGGCCGTCAAACGAATTCAGGAAAACGAACAAGATGACCGCATAAACCAGATAGAAAAACCAGTTCCCCTTCTGAACAAACGGCACAACGATAAAGTGATTATATTCGGAGATCCAAGCGCAGGCAAAAATCATCGTTTCTGCCGCGACCAATATCAGAATAAACAAGGAACGTAAAAGTTTCTTGTATTGTTCGTTTTTGTTTCTCAAAAAACCACTCCTGACACGTATACTTCTTTTTCGATAAACTTCGCGGTGATGTTGCGATGCGCAAACGTCCCTGTTTGTAAGCGGCTCTTTTTATAGGCAACAAAAGTTACCCTTGGCGTTTATTGTATCACATTCCGCTGTTAAACTCAACTGTTTTGGCAAAAATATTGCTTAACCTGTGTTTCACTCGTCCTCATATTTCAACAGATCAGCAACTGTACAATCCAAGGTTTCACAAATGGCTGCGAGTGTTGCGAAGCGGATCGCCGTTACTTTATTGTTTTTGATCTTGGACAAATTCACATTGGAAATCCCAACACGTTCCGCCAACGTATTGAGCGACATTTTGCGTTCGACCATCATGCGGTCAAGGTGCAATACGATTTTTCCCATATTCACCGTCCCCTTTACAGCAATCCGTCTACATCGTTTTCCAACTGAGCACCGCGGGCAAAATACTGTGTGAGGCACAAAATGATGATACCCATAATGGCGCCGGTCTGATCCATATACACCTCGGCATAATAGCCGCCGGCTACCAACTGGATGATCCCGCTCATGACAAACCCGATCAACGGAACCACGATGCAAGAGATACCGATCTTTTTCAGACGCGAAACGTTTTCGGCACAAAACGGGGTGGCTTTTTCGGCTTGCTTAATAAGAAGATACAACCACCGAAAAATGAGGGCTACCAGCACAAAAATGGCAGTGGCACCAACGGCGAACAGGCACAAAACCGTGGTGTGAAGCTCGCCGGACGGTACCTTGGCGATCACTTCCAAGCCGTAGGCCGACAGTTTGCCGTCCACCGCCAACGATTCCACGTCCATAACGTATTTGAGCCACTGCGGTGCAACCAATGACAAAACACCAGCCACCGCCATTAAAACCGCCGACACCCAATGCCCGACTTCCAGAATTTTCAC
The DNA here is from genome assembly GCA_017440005.1 of Clostridia bacterium. Lineage (GTDB taxonomy): Bacteria > Bacillota > Clostridia > Oscillospirales > Acutalibacteraceae > RGIG3009. The sequence goes on along the minus strand of JAFSIB010000064.1, from coordinate 21,176 downwards.
CATGATGGACGCTGCTTTTCCGATACCGTTATTCATACCACTACCTCCTTGATTGTTTTTTACAAGTACACAATAACACAGTGTTTAATGTTTGTCAATTGTTTTTTAATGTTTGACATTAAAAACTTTTCGTTTTATGTTAATTTTTGTTGATAAGCGGATCTACGGTAGCGGCAAAGTAACCGGCAATTTCTTCCGGAGATTCCTTGCAACGGTGCGAGATCCACCAACTGACGGCTTCTACAAAAGACGATGCAATATGGTGGATGCGATATTCTTCCGGCAAAGCGGCATGCGGCGCCTCGTTTCCGACACCGTACTGCGAAACGATCAACTTTTTAAGTTCGCTTTTAAAATACCGCAAAAAGAGTTCATTGTTATCCGATGCCAGCAAATCCAAAATATGACGGTCGTTCTCCCGCAAGTGACGCAACAGATGCAAAAAAACCGAATCGGATTCATCGCCGTAAGAACACGCGTGCCGATGCGGCAATCCCATTGCCGTATCAATGATATGGTCAAACAGTTCCGCACACAATTCCTTGAGCAAGTAATCTTTGGTTTCAAAATGCGCATAAAACGTGGTTCTGCCGATATCCGCCGTATCGATAATATCCTGCACCGAGATCTGGTGATAACTCTTTTCCGACAACAGTTCGGTAAAGGCGTTAAAGATCGCTTCCCGTGTCTTTTTCTGGCGTCTGTCCATCATTCAATCTCCCCGAACAAATTTGGCAAATTGTTCCGTAAAGAACATTGCGGTGTTTTTGCTTATTGAACTCAACGGCTGTTCTGCGTATACTGGGAACAAATACAGAACAAGTTGTTTGGTAACAAACGCAGTATACTCTGTTTTGCGAGGTGTGTCAAATGGGAAAAGAACTCCTGGAAAAACTGGAAAGCATCCCCGCGACATTGGTCGGCGGTTTGTGTTTAGTTCTTAGTTTCGTGTTGCCGAAAGTCGGTGTGGTATTACCCATCGATCCCGCGTGGGTCACGGTTATCATCAGCGGCATTCCGCTACTGGTGGCGGCGATCCGCAAACTCTTCCGCAATCGCGGAATCAGTAAAATCTCTTCCGCGTTGCTCATTTCCCTTGCCATGATAGCGGCCATTGCCATTGGCGATCTGTTCGCCGCTGGCGAAGTCGCCTTCATTATGGCGATCGGCGAGATCCTGGAAGAGTGGACGACCGGCCGTGCCAAACGAGGATTGACGAAATTGATGTCTTTGGCGCCTGTGCATGGTCGGCGTATTACCGAAAACGGCGAAGAATGGGTCGCCGCGGAAGACATCCGTGAAGGCGATATTCTGCGCATCCTTCCCGGTGAAACCGTGCCGGTTGACGGTGTTGTTGTGAGCGGAGAAAGTTCCGTGGATCAATCCGTTTTGACGGGGGAATCTCTGCCGGTGGATAAGATGATCGGCGATTCCGTGTTTTGCGGCACAGTCAACTGCTTCGGTGCGATGGATATCCGCGCCACCAAAGTCGGCGAAAACAGTTCATTGCAGAAATTGATCCGCCTGGTGAAAGAAGCTGAAGAGAACAAAGCCCCCACCGCACGCATTGCCGACAAGTGCGCCAGTTGGCTCGTCCCGTTGGCACTTTTGATTGCGATCGTTACCGGTTTTGTAACCACCGATATTACGCGCGCGGTAACCGTATTGGTGGTCTTTTGTCCCTGCGCCTTGGTGTTGGCAACACCCACCGCCATTATGGCAGCAATCGGGCAAGCAACCCATCACGGTATTATCATCAAATCGGGAGAAGCTTTGGAAAAGATGGGCAAAGTGGATGCGGTGGCGTTTGATAAGACGGGCACCCTGACACACGGACGTTTGGAAGTTTGTGATGTACTGCCGCTGGACGACAGCACCACAAAGGAAACATTACTCACTCTTGCGGCATCGGCAGAAAAGAAAAGCGAGCATCCGCTTGGAAAAGCCATTGTCCGTTATGCACAAGGACAAAACCTGCCTTTAACGGAAGCCTCCTCCTTTACCATGACCGCCGGCATGGGGATCGCGGCGCAGATTGCGGACAGTACGGTTTTATGCGGCAATCAAAGCTTTTTGGAAAAGCATCAGATTACTTGGAAAGACCGCGTGGCTGAAACGGCTGACCGCTTGCGCTTGCAAGGCAAAGCAACCGTGATCGTTGCACAAAACGGCAACCTGCTCGGTGTGATCGCTCTTTCTGACACGCTGCGTCCCGAAGCAAAGCGCATGGTCAACCGCTTGCAGGATATACACACAGAAACGGTCTTACTTACGGGTGACAACACCTTAACTGCCCACTATTTTGCCGAGCAGGTAGGTATCTCGGCGGTGCACGCCGACCTGCTCCCCGAGCAAAAGGTCACACGCATTGCAGCCTTGCAGGCAGAAGGCCATACCGTCTGTATGGTGGGCGACGGTATCAACGATGCACCCGCTCTCAAAACCGCAGCCGTGGGTGTTGCGATGGGCAGTATGGGCAGTGATATTGCGGTGGAAGCCGCCGATATTGCCTTAATGGGTGACGATCTATCCAAGATTCCGTATCTCAAGCGCCTATCGGTTGCTACGGTACGGACGATTACCTTCAGCATCACGTTGTCGATGGTCATCAATCTGTTTGCCGTCTTGTGTTCGGTCTTAGGATGGTTAACACCCACAACAGGCGCACTTGTTCACAATGCGGGGTCGGTATTTGTGGTGTTGATCGCCGCTTTACTCTATGATCGAAAGTTTAAAGAATAAGCAAAAAAGGCGGCAGGGAATTCCTGCCGCCTTACTTATTTTATAAAGGTAATCAGTTCAGATACGTCTTTGCGCTTCTTTTGGCGCAACGGATCATCGGCTTTGGCATAACCGAGCGAGATGACCAGACGCGGGGCACCGTCCAGCGAGCACAAGCGCGTTAACGCTTCCGCGTCAAACCAACCGAGCATACAACTGCCCAATCCTTGCGCGGCGGCTTCGGCAGTGATGTACGCCGGTACAATGCCAATGTCGATGGAACGGTAATCGTTGTGTTTGAGTTTGGCGCCGACCGCCGCCGTTTTCACGTACGGTTTTTCGGAAAGCACCAGTTGAATCGGCGCATCACTTGTAAAGGCGTTCATGCCCATACTTTGAGTGGTTTTCGCAACCGCTTTGGCGGTATCGCCCATGCACACGGTGATGTGGTACGGTTGCCCGTTGCAGGCCGACGGTGCGAGTTGTGCCGATTGTAAAATTGCCTCCATTTTTTCCGTTTCCACGGCACGCGTAGCATCGTATTTTCGACAGGATTGACGTTTTTTTGCAATTTCGGTGAAATTCATGCGTTCCACTCCTTTTCCATCCAGATATGCGGGCAACCTTGTTCGTCTTCAATTTCACTGCAAACGGTGTACCCAAGCAATGCATAAAACCCGCGAGCCCTGTATTGCGAGTGAAGACGCAATCGGACACCGCCGAGTTGCCTGACCGTGTGTTCCGCCTCTTGCACCAACATGCGACCGACACCGTTTCCGCGCCGTTCTTTGATAACGCACAAGCGGCCAAGCAAATAGGAATTACTGCCATCCTGTGCGAAAACACGGCACGTGCCGAGAGGAATACCGTGATCGTCAAACGCCACCAAGTGAACCGCGGTTTCGTCCACGGCATCGAACTCCTCTTCAAAGCCCTGCTCTTCAACAAATACGGTGGTACGCAGTTGTATGGCAACATCCGGCAGACCGTGAAACGCCCGAATTTCCACAACGTTCTCTCCCTTGCTTTTGTGTCTGTGATTACAGTATACGGCATCGGCGAAAAATTCTCAAGGAATTTCGGTATAACTCTTGTTTTTTTAAACCAAAGGACTATAATGACGGTGAAAGTCGGTGAGAACACATGAAATACGGAAACCGGAACATCAACATGGTACAGGGCCCTTTGTTCACAAGCATTATACGCTATACCCTTCCGATCATCGCCACAGGTTTGCTGCAATTGTTATTCAACGCCGCGGACTTGGTTGTGGTGGGGCAATTTTGCGGCAGTATATCGGTTGCCGCGGTGGGGACCACCGCTTCGATCACCAGCCTGATGATCAACTTTTTTATCGGGCTTTCGGTAGGGGTTGGTGTTGCGGTCGCGCAGGCGATCGGTGCCAAAGAAGATACCCAGGTATACCGCACGGTACACACCGTATTACCGCTCGTTTTGATCTGCGGCGGTGTTCTCACGGTACTGGGCTTTGCGGGATCGCAACAATTTTTGATCTGGATGGGCACCCCTGATGACGTGCTGCCGTTATCCACCGTGTATATGCAGATCATTTTCGGTGGGGTTACGTTTTCGCTTGCCTACAATTTCTTGGCGGCCATTCTTCGTGCAGCGGGTGACACCAAAAGCCCCTTGATCTTTTTGACCATTGCGGGTGTTGCGAACGTTGTGCTCAACGTTATATTTGTAACGCTGTTCCACATGAACGTGGCCGGCGTGGCGCTGGCGACGGTGTTATCGCAAGCGTTGTCAGCGGTGCTTACGCTGCGCGCACTGATGCGGCGTACAGATGCCTGCCAATTACGGATATCGGAATCCCGCATTTACGCAGCACCGCTGAAACGGATTGTTCAGATCGGGTTGCCCGCCGGTATTCAAAGCTCGTTATTTTCCATTTCCAACGTGCTGATTCAGTCCTCCATCAATTCGTTTGGTGCCGTGGTGATGTCAGGCAATGCCGCCGCACAAAACATTGACGGCTTCATCGGTACCGCTATCAACGGTTTCCACCAAGCGGCTGTGAATTTTACCGGTCAAAACGTGGGTGCCAAGCAATACGATCGCGTGCGAAAAGTCCTGGGCATTTGCCTTGGATGCGGTGTGGTGACCGGCATGCTGCTCAGCGCGGTGATTTACGCGTTTGGGCCGCAATTACTATCGATTTATATCAACGATTCCGCCGAAGCCATTACATACGGCATGATTCGTTTGACTTACTTGGGATTGCCCTATTGTTGCTGTGCGCTGATGGACGTTTCCACCGGCGCTTTGCGCGGCATGGGAGCCTCGGCCGCGCCAATGCTGATTTCGGTGCTGGGAATTTGCGGGTTCCGTGTGGTGTGGATCTACACGATCTTTTCGATTCCCGCCTTTCACACGCTGCCGGTGCTGTATATCTCCTACGTGGTATCGTGGCTGGTAACCGCCGCAGCCGAATTGATTGCATTTGTATTGCTGTATCGGAAACAACGACGAGCGGTTCTTCGGGGATAGTAAAAGCGGGTATCGTTTTGATACCCGCTTTTGTTATCCGATGAAATTGGTCCACACGCGTTTTTCTTTTTCCGGCAACCCAAATGCTTCTTTGCCAAGCGCAATGCTTTTCATCAAAAACGTCATGTTTTCGGCCAAAGCGCGCATGGTTTGCATCCCCTCTTCATCCTCGGTCGCTTGACCGGGTGCTCTGCCGTGCACGCTGTTCCAGTATTGACTGGATGCCACCGGCATACCGCAAATGGTGAAGTATTTGTTAAGCTGGTCGAACGTGGACGAGCAACCGCCGCGACGTGCCACCGCCACCGAGGCGCCCACTTTCATGGTTTTATCAAACGACGTGCTGTAAAACAATCGATCCAAAAGTGAGACCAATGTGCCGTTGGCGGCGGCGTAATACACCGGACTGCCGATCACCAATCCGTCACATTCTTCGAGTTTCACTGCCAGTTCATTCACAATATCGTTAAACGCGCATTTACCGGTTTTTACACACTGGAAACACGCAATACAACCGCGGATATCCTTACCGCCCACCTGAACGATTTCGGTTTCGATCCCATTGTTATGAAACACCGTTTCCATTTCTGCCAATGCGAGTGCCGTATTACCGCCAACACGCGGACTGCCGTTTAATAATAAGACTTTCATCGTATCCTCTCCTTTTCTATCAGTATACTGGTTTTGGAGAGAAAAGGCAAGAAAGAATGCTTGCAAACCCACAAAAACATGGTATACTATAAAGAGAATACACGGAAGGAGGCGGTATCGTGAACTTGCAGGAATCGGGCGAAATGTACTTAGAAACCATTTACTTGCTTTCCAAAGAAAAGCCTGCCGTACGCAGCATTGATGTGGCGGATAAAATGGGATATTCCAAACCGAGTGTCAGCCGTGCCGTCGGACTTTTAAAAAACGGCGGGTTCATCACGGTGGACAAAGACGGTTTTTTGCAGTTAACGGAGATCGGCATCACGGTTGCCGAGCGCACGTATGAGCGGCATCGGGTGCTCACCGCATTCTTTGTAGGACTCGGGGTAGAAGCCACCGTTGCATCGGAAGATGCGTGTAAGATCGAGCACGTGATCAGTAACGAAACGTTTGATGCCATCAAACAAAACAGTAACATATAAAAAGTCCTGTGTCTTTTTGACACAGGACTTTTTTAGTTTAATTAGAATTGCTCGGCTTCACGCACCATGGCATTCGCCAACATATCGTTCATTGCCGTGGTATAGATCGTTTCGCCGTTATCCAACTGGATATAGCCACTGATCGTATAATCCCGCAACAAGAAATTCTTGTTGTTCGGATTGGACGTTGTCATATTGATACAGAAATCCATATACGAATCGGTATACTGCAACATATAGATCGAAGACCACGTGCTCTTATACGACAACGAATGCCACACTTTTTGATCGGAATCGCCTTTTTTATAAGCATCAAAATCTTCCAAGGTGAGCGAATCTTGTACACCGCGCGTCAGCAACACACCGATCTGCGTGATCGTACGGGTTTCCCCGTTGTGCTTGAGGGTCAGCGTATCGCCGTCCAAATTCAAACCGTCGATATACAATCGGTTAAGGAAACGGATCGCATCCACTTCACCGTTATTGCGGCGCACCGCCGTTGCGATGGTACCAAACTGATAGTTGTTTTGTGCCGTCGGTTCAAACTCCGCGGTAATGGTGGTGGCACCGGCGGGAACAGTCATAAAGAACGTATTGCCCGCGCCGCCGTAAACCTCGTCGGCGGCTGCTGCCGCGTTGTTCAAAATCCGACGCGTAACCCCGTCGGCAGTGGTATACGTCAACGTACCGGCTTTAAGAATATAACCGCTGTCCGGCGTAACGGTAACCGTGACGGTCTCACCGCGTGTTAACCCGGTTGTTTTATTGACAGAAATAGTACCGCCCGTGGTTTGTTCTACCGCGATCTCGCCGGCAGGAACGACCTCACAAACGGAGAAATCGTCCACATAACCAACGGCGTTAGCAACATTTCTGAAACCGATGGTGGCTGACGTCAAGTTGCCGGTGTTGGCTACTTCGTCGGTAACGGTAAAGGTGTATGTTGCCGTCTGCCAAGTAGAACCGCCGGAAAGATTGCGCACACCGGCACCGCTGGCAATGTAACTGTTTTGATCGTAAATACGGAACGACAGGTCGCCTTTATAACGAAAACTCACGGTATACGTACGTCCCGCACGCAGCTGCATGTATTTGCAAAACCGCCAGGAATTCAGCGCACTTTGCGCGGGGATCTTCATGTACGTATTACCGCCGGAGGTTTCCAGTTCGGCAAGAGGTGTATTCTCGGAACCGGTTTTCGCGATGCCCCACAGAATATGATGCCAGTATAGCTGCAATGGCTCGCCCTCAAAATCGCCGTTTTGAATCAAACTCATATACCGATCGACCGTGACAGTACACGTTGCCGTATTGCCGAACGCATCGGTAACCAATACAACCGCCGTGCCAACGTCTCTGGCGCAAATGTAACCGTCGTTATACGCCGACAACACGGACGTATCACTGCTCTGCCAAGTAAGGCCGCGCACTTCGTTTCCGTTTGCATCCACTACGCGCAGATATTGGCGGGTGCCCATCGGTACGGAAACGCGGTCGTTTTCAAACGAAAACGCCACTTGTGTTTCGGTAGCCTCTTCCGGAGCCTGCCATACGCGGACATAGTCCACTTCCATTTGGAACTGTTCCGAACCGCCCAAGATAATGGGCAGGTATTGCGTATCCATACCGCTCATCGAACCGACTGTCGGTTGTTGGACAGCCGAGGACGTGCGATCCGACGGATAGTCGTCCGCCGTATACGCGATGGTGTGAATGAGCTTTCCATCCACATACGTGCTGACATATCCATCGTCCCACAAGCAGGACAGCGTGTGGAACTCGGTTTCACTGCCGATCTTATCGTACGACGCGTCGTTACAGGTCGTGTGCCAGGTCTGCGTCCAGGTCTGCTCGCCGGTTTCTTCGTCGGTCACCATTTCACTGTGACGTTCATGCAAGGTGGTGCTGAAACTGTAATTGTACTTCGTTCCGTAGTACTCCATCCAGTCCATTTCCACACTGTCGACATTGCGTTCCCCTCTGGCAGATGCCCACAGAGTGTCGGTGGGATACGCCCAGACACCGGGGTTACGCACACCGCCGTTGTTAGCATCTTCTTCCCAGCCGCTGTCCCAGCCTTCATCGCCCGATTCAGGGAGACGGATACGGTATTCAAGATAGCCTTTATTAAACGCAAAACCAACCATTTTGCGGATATCAATGGTGGCAATACTGTATGCCCATTTGGTTTCTTCGGTGTGCAGGCGCAACACGCCGTTTTCCACCGAATAGTCGGTGTCTAACACTTGTTTGGATTCACCGTACGGACGGGTCACGTACCATTTGTAACCGGTCTTACCGGTCGCATCGTTATCAATGGAATTCACGGAGTTGAAATCGTCACTGAACGTGAGTTCCGTAAAGCCTTGCTTCGCCGCCGCTTCCGGTGCGGTCAGTTCCGTATCCGACACGTACAGATTATAAAAGATCTGGTTATCTTCGGTCTGCTGCGTTTTCTCATACACATATTTGGAGCCGTATGCAAACGCAGTAACAGCGTGGTCACCCTCTGTGGCGATCCATTTTTCAGACGGTGTACTCGTTAACGTCACACTCTCGCCTGCCGCCAAACCGCCTTTGTGCGTTAAGGTGGCGATCACGTTCACCGCATCCACGCAAATGTCCACCGAGAACTCGGCATCTTCCGAAATGTCCATGGTGCCGTTGTTGGTGACTTTCACGGAGAAATCTTTCAGCACGTCACCGGGTGCGGCGATGCGCTTGGAGTCGGTATCGTTCCACGTAAAATCGGAAATCGAAAGATCCGTTAAATCGTATTGTACCAACGACAGTTGATCGAAATACGTGGTGGTTGTACCATCCTTGTTTCCGAACCAAACCCAGTCGTATTCACGGGTGGGACGTTTGTCACCGGTGGTGAAGGTATACGAGAACTCGGTCCACTCGTCTTCCGACACCTTCGGGCTCATATAACCGCCGGTGGTAGAGTTCACCTGCGTGATCTGCGGATAAAAGAAAAAGTTCGGTGCACCGCCTTTAACACGGCCGGTCAAGCGGTAGGTCGTGTTGGTCTCCAGGAAAGATAAATTCCAGTATTTCCCGCTTACACCGGCGTCAAAAGACATGGTGGCAGCCGCGGAATCCGACAAAGATTCGATCGGTTTCCAAATACGCGCGGTAATCTCAGCCCCCTGCTCGGTTAACAAGTTGGGACGAACGGCCGGCGGTGTTAATTCCACGTCACCGTATTCGGGGGTTAATGCCACAACCGGCAACACCCACCCGGAAACGGTACAAGTTAGCAAAATCGCGATGCAAAGAATCAGGCCCAGTGCGCGTTTGAACGAGTTTTTCATAATCATTCTCCCTGCAAATTCATAATGGGGACAAACACACTGATATTTTATCATGTTCTCCCTTTAAAGGCAAGAAAAAATCACAAAAGATTTTAAAGATACGCCGCAGATTTGTGCAATCTGCGGCGTACTGTTGTATTATTCGTCTACGTTTTGACGTAACATGGTTTCATCGCCGGCACTCCACACACGGATCCAGTCGATTTCCAGCGGATAGTCATCCGCACCGCCGATGATGATCGGCATGTTTTGTTTGCCGAGGTACGAGAACGTACCGATCTCGGCATTCCACGGACGCGGATACGGGTAGTTGTCCTCGTAATATTCCACCTTGCTGACAACACGGCCGTCCAAGTAGGTATACAACCGGTCGTCGTTCCACTGCATGGCCATCACGTGCCATTCGTTGTCGCCGATATTGCGACCGCGAAGATCACCATTGTTGGTAACCACGTGCGGATGTTCCACACCGTTTTCATCGGTATACGGATGATCGTGCAACGTTACCGTGACGTAATCGTCTTCGTATTTATTGCCCCAATTTTCCATCCAGTCCAGTTCCACGCACGGGGCTTGCGGTCTGCCCAACGCATCTGCCCAGATGGTGGCGGTGGAATACGACCAGATGGCGGGAATACGAATACCCGTCACGTGGCCGGTATCCGCGGTGGCTTTCATACGCATACGGAACTCAATATATCCTTTGTTGAACGCATAACCGACCGGACGGAACGTATCAATAGTACACAAACCGTAATTCCAACGGGTATCGCGGTTGTGCAGGTGCATGACACTGTCTTTTACACTGTAATCTAATTCGGGTTCCAAGTTTGCCTCGCCCCACGGGCGGGTCACGTACCAATGGTATCCCTCTTCGCCGCTACCGGTGTTGTCAATGGTGTCCAACGTTTCAAAATCATCGCTGAACGTGAGCGTGTTATACCCTTTTTCCGCGGCAGGTGCGGGCGGTATCAGAATCTCCTCGTTTACACGTAAGCAAGCGCTGCGTGCATGACCGGCACGTCCAACACGCGGCTCGGCCAACGCGGCATCGATCGCAGCGGTGATCACGTGCTCACCTTTTACCGCTTCCCACGGTTCGGTGCCGGTGATCTCCACGGTTTGACCGACAGCGATCCCCTCTTTGTACGAAATCGTCTGCACGACTTTATTATCCACACGGATCTCAATCATAAGCGTGCCCACATAGGCTTCCTCACCGATGTTTTCCACCTTAGCGGTAAACAAAAGCGGTGTTGCAGGTTTGACCTGTGTATCGTTATTCCAATATACTTTTCTGACTGCGAGATTCATAAATCGGCACCTCCTTATTCATCCACTTCTTGGCGGAGCATTGGTTCTTCACTTGCCGACCAAACACGGATCCAGTCGACCTCCATCGGATAATCCGACGCACCGCCGATGATGATCGGCATGTTCTGTTCATCCAAATGGCTGAACGAACCGACACGCGCATTGTACGGGCGCGGATACGGATAGCCGTCCGGACTGTATTCAATCTTGTGAACCATTCTGCCGTCGAAATAGGTCACCAGTTTGCCGGTATCCCATTGCATGGACAGGGTGTGCCACTCATAATCGCCCAATTGCATGCCGATCACACCGCCGCCGGGCGATACCACCGGTTTGGGCCACTGCTCCTTTGGCACCTCGGGGTCATGATCTTTTTCGTGCAGACAAACACTGAAGAAATCGGGCATATCATACTTATCGCCCCAGTATTCCAACCAGTCCAGCTCCACCGAACAATGATGCTTCTTTTTCAGCGTATCGCCCCAGATCGATGTGGTCGGCAACGACCACACGGCAGGCACACGAATTTTAGTGACTGTACCGGTGTCGGCGGAATATTTCATGCGCACACGGTACTCAATATAACCTCTGTTGAAAGCATAGCCAACAGGATGGCGGGTGTCGATGGTGCACAAGCCGTAGTTCCACCACGTGTTAATGTTGTGCAGGTGCATCACGCTATCCTGAATGGAATAGTCGTCCTCGTAATGCAGATCTCCCTCACCCCACGGACGGGTGACGTACCAGTGATAGCCCTCTTCACCGGTCGCTTCGGTATCGATGGTGTGCAAAGAATCAAAATCATCGCTGAACGTGAGCGTGTTGAATCCTTTTGCCGCAGCGGGTGCGGGCGGCACCAGGATCTCTTCTGCCACGCGCACGTGTGCGGAACGCGCATGACCCGCGCGGCCGCAACGCGGCTGGGACAGTTCGGGCGCAATACGCGCGGTGATCATGTGATCGCCTTGTACGGCTTCCCACGCATCCTCGGCAGTCAGCATGATCGGCACACCGCCCTCACCGGGATAAATGTGACCCACACGGGTCGCCGTTTTATACGGTTTCGCATCGATCAGGAATTCCACCGTGACCGGATCCTTATAAATGGTTTTCTCTTTGTTAACGACAACTGCTGTAAGGCGAAGCGGCGTACCGGGTTTTACCTGCGTGCCGCCCTCCCACATGACTTTTTTAACAACTAAATCTGCCATACGAAAAACCTCCTTATCCGAGCGTCAGCGTAGCGCTGACATCGCCGTCGTTGATAGTGGGATGCCGATGCATTGAGAGGATCATATCCTGTTCCCCGAACATGGCGGCACGGGAATCGTCCACCAACAAAAATTCCGGATGATCCAACTGTCCCGTTACCTTGGCAATACCGGTGGGGATCAGCCGCCCGCTCGGCAAAGTCACGTCCACGTAAGCGATACCGATCGCACCGTAACCCGTAACCGCCAACGTAACAGCTTTCGGCACGCGGTCGGGCGCGATACGGAAACTGATATCGTAATGCGCATCGTTGCGGATGTACATGGATTTCATGATCTGATGTACAACCTGCACGTCTTCATCCTCATAATGCAAAATGATCTTGGTTTGGGGAGCCGCGGTCACATCCGCCAGGAAGAAGTGAATATCCAACCGGCCGATATCGCCGGGGGTACACGTTTCCAGTTCGGTGCTGAGTCGTTCCACGGTTGCCTGCAATTTTTCCTGATACGCGAGTATCTGCGGCATCGGCAAACCGGGACGCTGACGGTTCCACAACTCCACGTCCAGTGCGTTCATCTGTACGATCTTTTCCTGACAAGCCGCCATTTGAGCACGGAACTGCTCTTTGTTAAGCGGTGCTTCACCTGTGCGGTATTCATGCAACGCAAACGCCAGACGGCGCAGGGCGTGTGTAATACGGAATAACAAAATGCGGACCAGACACACGTCACGCAGGGTTTCGTTTTCAAACGGTGTGCTTTGCAGTTTGTCCTCCAACAAGGCGCACAACATATCCGCTTTCAGTTCGCGGCGGATGATCACTTGTAACGGGCCTTTTTCAGTCGGCAACGGCAACGGGGATTCCTCGCACGCATGCTCACCGACAGCGCCTTCGGCGGCAACCAACAGTTCCGCCGCCTCACGCGAACCGGCAAACGGAATGGTGGCTTCAATCATGGTTTCGGTACCGAGGGGCATTCCTTTCGCCCACACCGCCGCCGCGTATGCCATCATCGGCAGGTTGCGTTCGTTTTGTTTAGTGCTCAATTCCCAAGACGTGATGACCATGCCTTTGGGATTGCCTTTGTTGGCATACCGCGTGATGCAATCCACGCTGAACAATGCTTCATAGCAGAACAAGATGGTTTCAAAACCGAGTTGCTCATAATGCTTGAGAACGTCTTCACGCAGGCTGGTATTGAAATGTCCTTCCGGCACGCGGCTAAAGTGTATATAGTGCCACGATGCCAAAATGATATCTCGCGGCATCTCTTCCAACGCACCGGGATAGTGTTCCAGCATGTCATCATCCATGATCATCCGCTTACCGCAGGATGTCACCACGTCATACGAGTGCATCACACTTTTGAGGAACGCGGCTTTTTCGCCCTCCGGTGCACACAAACTGCAACGGGCAACCGACCACGACTCATCGTACGAGATGTTCGCGTACGGCGAAGTGAACAGTTCCAGCACTTCGGAAATGTAATTGCGCAAAAAGTCTTGCGTTTCTTTTAAACTGGGACAAAACGAACTGTGTGCGGCAGAGTACCGTCCTGACACACCCTCGCGCGTTTCCGAAAGATGTTGCATTTCGGGATGACGCAAAAACCGTTCGCAATGGCCGAGCGCCTCCAGCGAGGGGATCACTTGAATACCGATCGAATCGGCATAAGCAACGATCTTGCGGATCTCATCCGGTGAATAACTTTCCTCATCGGTACAATACGGATACGATTTGGTTTTGATGCGGTCTTCCAGATATAAAAATACACTGTTCATACCCGCTTGTTTGAGCGCATCCAAATACCTCAAAATCGTTGGAATGGTTTCTTTTTGACGTGCCAGGTCCATCCACCCGGCGCAAATTTCCGGTTTTTTCATACTCCGCCTCCTTGCGCATTTGCTTACCCTCAATATACCAATATTTAACTGAAAAAACAACCGCTTTTTGTGTTTTTTGTCAGATGTTATGCGGTTTTTAGGACAGAAAACACATATACAAAAAAGCAGGAGAAAACGCAAAGGTTCTCCCCTGCCAAACATCAGGTATATTTCTTCTTTTTCAACACAATAACAACGATCCCCGCCGTCAACAACAGTACCACCGCAAAAACTCCCGCATACACCCAAACCGAAGGATCGGGCAGGTCGGCAGGGTCGGTGTTCAGCTCTTTCTGCGGGATGACAGTGCCATCCGCTACACCTTTGGCAGTCGTGAGCAATTCTTCATACGAAGTCCCAAGTGCTGTGTTTACTTCTTCTTGTTCATCCGATAACAGGGTGTTCCACTCGTCTTCCGCTTGGATCAGTTGCTCATAGTTTTGATCGGTCACCGTTTTCATCAACTTACCGTCGGCGTCGGTTAACTGTTTTCCCAAAAATTCCGTAGCAAGGCGGCTGTAAAACGGCTCGGGCTCCACCGTGCCGTCAGATTGCCATACGCGCACGTAATCCACTTCCATGCGGAATTCGTCCACCGCACCCAACACCACCGGCATATACTGTTCTTCCAGCGGCCAGAAAATACCCAATTCGGTGGATCCGGTACCGGTGGGCATGGGATCGGGGAATCCCTCTTCGGCATAAGTTTTCACGTGGATCAACTTGCCGTCCAGATAATATTCCAACATACCCGCGCTCCACGCGCATCCCAACACGTGAAACTCCCCGTCGCCGCCGACAACATAACCGTTATCGTGATAGAATTTGGTGCCTTCGGATGCGTGGTGGTCTTGATACCCGTTATCGTTGCCCGTCAAATCCAACACGTCGTGTAAACAGATATGGAACTGGGCACCGCCTTGGTATTTGGTGCCTTTGTATTCCAGCCAATCCACTTCCACACTCCGCGTGTTGTGTATGCCGGTGATGCTTGCCCACACGCTGTCGGTAGGGTGTGCCCACACGCCCGGATTGCGCACACCGCTTTTGAGTTTGTTCTCATCATCGGACGTATACGGTAACCGCACACGGTATTCAAGATACCCATGATTGAAACCAAACCCCGAAGTTTTACGGGCATCAACGGTACACAAACTCCACGCCCAGGCGCTTTTGTTGGCGGTCTTGACGGTGAGCACGCCGTTTTCCACCGCATAATCTTCATGAAGACGTTGGTCCGGTTCGCCCCACGGACGGGTCACATACCAATGATACCCTTCTTTGCCGGTAGCGTTCACATCAATCGTGGAAAGAGATAAAAATTCGTCACTGTATACCAGTTTGTTATATCCGCGTTTGAGTGCACCTGCAGGTGCGGTCAAGACGGTATCCGATACATGCAAATGCTCGGTATAGTCATTATTATCGGTGTTTTCGGGCGCGTCCCCGCTCACCGTTGCGGTAATCATATAGTCGCCAACAGACGGTGTCCACGTGTTAGCAAACATCACGACCGTGCTTTCGCCCGCTTTCAACTCAACGGTTTGCGTGGTGAAAACCGATTCGGCATTTGCCGCGAGATCCACCGCGATAAACCCGCTTGTCGCGTCACCTTGATTGTGGAGCTCCACCTGAAACGTAAGCGGCGTATCCGGTGCGACTTGTGCATCGTGATCGGCATCGTGATCCCACCGAATATCCGTTACGATCAAATCCGCGCCGTTTACGGTCACGTCACTTTTGCGCACAACGTGCGACGGGGTGTGCACATCGATCGGTGCGGCGGCAGCGGAAAACGATACCCCGCATAACACCGATAACGCCAACACCCATTGGACGACCTGTTTATAAACGTTCATAAAAAACCTCTCCTTTGAGGAAAACAGCCGGTAACCGATTGGGTTACCGGCTGTCTATTCGGTTACGCTTTTTGTTTGCGCTTTTTAAAGAGAACGAGTAATACGATCAACGCCGCGATCAAGCCGACACCGACTGCGCCAAGCGTGATCCACAACCACGTCAGGTTGGTTTTCATAGGTGTGGGTGCAGGCTCAACGGGTTCATCGCCGGCAGGTGCATCTTCCGCCACAAAGTTGAGTGCCGATTCCAACATCTGCGTGAAGGTCATACCGCTCTGTGCTAACACCAACTTGTCAATCAGTGCACGCTCAAATTCGGTCATAGCATCCCATTCCGCCTTGGCACTGCGGATCCACTCATAGTTTGTGGCATCCACCACCGTGTACGGTGTGCCGTCTTCTGCGCAAGCATAATACGGGATGAAGTTTTCCGCTTTTGCCTGCGCCGCATAGATCTCGGCAATCATATCCAGATAACTGCCGCCGATAATCTCATCGATCTCGGCACGTTGCTCATCGGTCATATTCAGATAGGCTTGCTCGCCTTTGAGAATATTCTCATAGTTGTCGACCGTGACCTTATTGACGACCTTGCCGTTTTTGTCGGTCAAGTATTGATCCACAAAGTCGGTAACAGCCTTTTCTTCTTCCGTGACAGGATCAATGGTGCCATCGGACTGCCATACACGGATAAAGTCAACTTCCATCTTGAACTCGGCCTGCGCGCCGAGAATGATGTTGTTGTACTGTGTGTTGAGCGCCGCGAACGTACCTTCCTTAACCGGAACGCCGGCGTACTTACTGCTGGCACCCGGTTTCGGCAGACCCTCATCGGAATAGGTGAACGTGTTGATGAGGTGACCGTCAATATACATCTCAACGATATTGGTATTCCACGCCCAACTTAAGGTGTGCCAATCGCCCATGTCATCGGCGGTGGCGCCGCTGATAACATAACCTTCGGAGTAATAGAACTCTTCACCCACCGAAGCCCAGTAATCCTGGACCTCATCACCGTTCGTATCTTCACGGTGGTGCAACACCGTGTGGAAACTACTCTCTTTTTCCATCGTCTTGGGGTTGCGGTATTTGGTACCTTTGAACTCGATCCAGTCGGTTTCAATACCAACAGTGTTATACTCGTCGGTGACCTCAGCCCACATGGTTTCGGCATCAAATGCCCAGATACCGGGGTTGCGCACTTCTTTATCCAACCGCTCCAGATCTTGCGAGGTGTACGGCAAGCGTACACGTGCTTCCAGCAAACCTTTGTTATACGTAAAGCCGGATGTCTTGCGCGTATCCGTGGTGGAAATGCTGTGTGCCCATGCACTCTTGATGGATTGCAGGGTCAGCACGCCGTCTTCAATATAGAAGTCCTGATCTTTACCGTACACCTGGTCAGACTCACCGTACTGACGGGTGACGTACCAGTGGTACCCTTCCTCACCGGAAGCGTTTACGTCAATGGTATCGATCGAGTTGAAATCGTCACTGAAGGTCAGTTTGTTAAATCCGTGTTTAAGCGCCTGCTCCGGTACGGGGAGCGCTTCCTCATACACGCGCAGATTATACGTCAGATCGTTGTTATCGTCGTTGCTTTCCAGCACTTTCATGGACGCATTTACGTGCGCGGTAATCATGTGGTCGCCCTTGGTTGCCGTCCACGGAGCCGTGCCTTTGACGGTAATCAAACCGCCCGCGGCGAGCGCACCGGTGTGCGAAAAGGTCTGCACCTTTTTCGCATCCACCAGAATATCGATATCAAACGACTGGCTTGCACGGACCGCTTCGGTACCTTGGTTGACAACCACCACCGTGAACGTAAGCGGCGTGCCCGGTTTGACCTGTGCGGTCATCTCAGGATCGTTATCCCAGAAGAAGTCGGTGACGATCAAGTCAACGTCCGAAACGGCTTCCGCAATAAAGACGTTATCCAAGCGAACGGCATATTTTTTCTCTGCTGCTTCGTTGACAAACTCCACGCGGCAATTGTCAACCGATTCACCCACAGAAAACTCGTACTTGTTCGCCGTCCAGGCGCTATTTATTGCGGTTGCGCTGTCTAACAACAGCGTGTCGCCGCTGTAAATCCGCACTTTAAGGTTGTTTTTGGAACCGTATTCCGCACAACTGCTGGACAGATACAACTGATACCGCGCATTGGGTTTCAGTCCCGTGATCGCCTGCTCGGCTTTGCCGCCGACTGGCAGATTCAGCGCCGTGGTGTAATAGTGACCGGCACCTGCTTCTTTGACAGCGCCACCCGTTAACGTCCAAGCGGTGGACGCGGCATTGTTAAGGGTAATATCCTGCAACATGGCTTCGGGGCCGTTAACGGTCACCTTGCAGGTGGCTTTTACGCCGTTGTTTGCCGTGACGGTGATCTCCGCTTCACCGGCACCGACAGCGGTCACGACGGCCGCCTGTCCGGAACCGGTCACACCAACCTGGCCGGGGATCACATACGCGACCTGCTCGTTGGAAGAGGTCCAGGTAAGGCCGCTCAAGTCCGAGATGGGCGGCGTCGCATTCAGTTTCAACGTTTGGGTGCGACCGGGTGCCAATCCCACAGAAGTGCGATCAAACGCCAACTCCTGCACGGGAGCCTCCGGTTCAACCAAACGGATCTCCACATCGTCCACCAGAACATTTCCATCGTTTTGATTTTTGATAGCGAGCACATAATTGTTCATGTGGATCGCTTGCGGGTCAACGGTCCACAACACTTCATACGTGATCCATTCGTCGGGCGTTTTGGATTTGAGGTTTTCCCAGCCGATAGCACGTAACGTTCCGCGTTCGGCAAACTTGCTGGGCCACGCATACAGATCCACACCCTCACCCTTGTAACGCAGGGTCAGTTTATACGTACGGCCGGGGATGATCTTGTTTTCCAGGTTCTTGAACCAGTAACCGCTGACCTCTTCACCCTTGTCATTATAAAACGGCTTGAGTTCCAGCACGTGATTCATCGGATTACCGGGTTCCTTGATGACGGTGGAATAGGCCTTGTTCACGACCGGTGTCCACTCATCCGACAACACATCCTCAAAGTCACCGAACAAGATCTGATCGGGATCCTGATCGGCAAACACCTCATGCAGGATAACATTATCCAAATAAGCAAAATCTTTTTTGCCCGCACCGGCAATGGTCAACGTACAATCGCCGTTGATCGTACCGGTGGTAAATTCATACGTCCACAGCGACCACTTCACGGTTTTGTTGGCTTCCTCCGCCTGCTGATATACCGTGGTGTTACCGTTTGCAAGCAGGATATCCGCATACGTTTCACCCGTCGGGGCACTCCACCAGAAGGAGAGTTTATACGTCGTGTTGGACTTCAAACCGCTTATCACGTGCGACACGGAAGAACCTTTCGGCACTTTCATGGCGGTGGTGTAGTAGTAACCGGCTTGCGGGACTTTCACACTTTCGCCGCTCACAGTCCAGGATGTTTCGGCATCCTCAAACGTGGCATCGGCAATCAAGGTGCCGTGTTCGGACACGACCACCTGCGCAGTTGCCTCCTTACCGTTGTTGGTGGTGGCGGTGATAGTTGCCGTACCGGCACCTACCGCGTACACTTTACCGGGTACGACGTACGCAACGTCTTCGTTGGACGATGTCCACACAAGCTCGCTCAGATCGCAATCTTCCGGCATGCTGAGGATCTTCAGATCGCGCACTTTGCCGGGTTTCATTTTCAGATACGTATAATCAAACTCAATGCTCTCCGCCGCAGGATCTGCGGGAAGCAGACGCAGTTCCACGTTGTCAAGATACAAGTCCCCTTGCGCGCGGTTGCGCAACGCAAAGATGTATTTCACATCTTGGTGGATCATGAAATCCGGAATGGTCAAATCAAGGGAAAATTCCTGCCAAACGTTGGGATCGGTTGCTTTGAATTCAAACCAGCCGCCGGGCGTTGCCTGGTTGGCATTAACATATACCGACAAGGTTTCACCTTTCAGTTTAAACGAGAGACGGTATGTTCTGCCCGCTTTCAGTTCACGGTCGGTAAACGTAAAGTAACGACCGCTTGCGGTAGGCTGAACTTTCAGCATGTGGTTGTTGGCGGTCCCCTCTTTCAGGACCTGGAAATCCGCATCACCTTTGACAATCGCAGACCAGTGCGAGGACAGTGCTTCTTCAAAATCACCGCTGAATACCAGGTTCGGATCGCCGCTGATCGGATCGTCTGCACCGTAAACTTTGTACAGCACAACATTGTCCAGATACACCACATTTTGGGCATTGGTCGCCGTATTGGTAAACGTGACGGTGCAATCACCGGTAATCGTACCGGTGGTAAACGCTAACGTATAATTGGTCCACGCCTGCGTTTTACCGAGCATCTCTTCAAACACCACGGTCTGACCGTTTGAAACCGTTACTTTGGTAACCGCCGTATTGTTCGGCAAATGCTGCCACAGATTCAGTTTGTACTCGGTATCCGATTCCAAACCGGTGAGCGGATACGAAATACTGCTGCCGATCGGCATCTTCATCGCGGTCGTATAGCCGTATCCAGCGTCACTGACTTTTTCGGCATCGCCGGTGATCGTCCAGGCACTCTGTGCGCTTTCAAACGTGGCATCGGTAATAAACGCATTGTCACGTTTGACCACCACTTCAATGGATGCCGTCTTGCCGTTGTTGGCAGTGGCGGTCACGGTTGCCGTGCCGGCACCCACTGCCGTCACTTTGCCCGGTACGGTATACACGACCGACTCATCCGACGACGTCCATTTCATATCGCTGAAATCGCTGTCTGTCGGCACCGATTGTAAGTTGAGTGATGCCGTTTCGCCGGGACTTAAGGTAACACGGCCGAAATCAAAGTCCATGGACTCTACCGGTGCATCCGCATCCAGCAACCGCAACTCCACATCATCGATATACGACACACCTTCTGCCGCCTGTTGGCGAATGGTGAAAACACTGGAGGTGCTTCCGTGGATCAGATCATCCGGAACCGTGAGATTGATGGTAAAGGTTTCCCACTGCTCAGGATCGGTGGGTGTAAAGGTGTGATATCCGCTCGGAGTCATTTGTCCACCAAATACATAAACCGAAATCGGATCACCCTTGGCTTTAAAAGAAAACGCGTAGGTTCTGCCCGCTTTTAATTCGCGCTCAGCAAAGCGGAAATAGCGGCCGCTGACAGACAGCACCTTAAGTGCGTGATTGCTGATATCCGCCGCATCTTCCACGAT
>JAFSIB010000063.1 GCA_017440005.1 Clostridia bacterium | reverse complement strand
GCTTCGCGGTTGGCATAATACGACATATAGATCATGCCGTCGATCACGGTAAAGGTGGACACGTGCACCATCTGATCGGGCTTGTCCTCACCGTGCTTTTGACAGTATTGCGCACTCCGTTCAAAATCCGCAATCACATTTGCTTTGACCTCTTCGGCACACGTATCACCCATGCGACGCGCCGGAATGGAATCGTTGGGGCGCAAAAAACCGCTGTACTGCCCAATCGGCACGTTGGGGATCTCGGGTAATGCCGCGATCGCCCGATGATCGTCCGAAAACACACCCGTCACCGGGGGTTCAACCGTAATTGCCACGCTCATGTTCTCACCTCATTGGAAGTTCTACTTGTATTATAAGATGAAAACTGCTATATTGAAAGTGAAATATACGCAAATTTCGGTCAAAACTATCTGTTTTGGGGTGCTGTATGAAAATTCTTCACCAATATCACACCGAACCGCAGGTCATTCACAACTGCACCGTCAACTTTGAACCCCACCTGCACGGGGAAGTGGAACTCATCGTGTTGTTTGACGGCACAGCCTCGGCACGCATCGGCGGCAAAGAATACAACCTGCAGGCGGGGGATGCCGTGTTGGTGTTCCCCAACACCGTGCACAGTTACACCTCGTCCGATACGCTGGACGTCGGCAAATTCATCTTCAGCCCCGACATCATCCCCGATTTAAAAAACACCTTCACCAACATGACGCCCCGCCATCCCGTCATACACACCGATGCGGAACTGCAACACATTGCCGCATCGGTCATCCGTCACTATCACCACAGTTCTTCGGTTGTCAAACGCGCGTACCTCTCTTTGCTGACGGGTAAACTGCTGGAATGTGCGGAACTGGACAATCAAACGTACGCCAAACACGATACGTTGGAAACCATCCTGCAATACTGTGAAACCAATTTCCGTTCTGAGATCTCACTGCAAACCTTGTCCGAAGCGCTGAACATCAGCAAAAGCCACCTATCCCACATTTTCTCCGGTATGATCAAAATGGACTTCCGCAATTACCTCAACACGTTGCGGCTCAACCACGCTTACACGTTGCTTGCGGGTACCGACCTATCCATGACCGAAATTGCCGAACAAAGCGGGTTTTCGGGATTGCGCACGTTCAACCGCACGTTCCGCCTGCACAACGGCATGTCCCCCACCGCGTATAAAAAACAACTGCACAAGCAATCATGAAAAGCCGCGACAGACTGCCGCGGCTTTTTGTTTACGGTTGACGACGCACCGCATCGCCCCGTTCAAACCGTTTGCGCAACCGTTCCAACGCCTTCTTTTCGATCCGCGATACGTACGACCGTGAAATGCCCAACTTTTTTGCCACTTCCCGCTGCGTCATGGGATCCCCGATCAACCCATACCGCCATTGTAAGATCTCTTTTTCCCGTTCCCCCAACGTTTCCTCCATATACCGATACAATTTCGATGCGTTGATCTTTAAGTCCAGGTCCTCCAAAATCGTATCATCCGCCGCGATCACATCCATGAGCGTTAAGGTATGACCCTCTTTATCGGTTTCGATCGGTTCCATAATGGAAACGTCCTGCGCGGTTTTGCGATTCGCGCGAAAATACATCAGAATTTCATTCTCCACACAACGGGAAGCATACGTTGCCAGCCGCACCCCTTTGGTGTAATCAAACGTGTTGATTGCCTTGATAAGACCGATCGTACCAATGGATATCAGATCGTCCTGATCGCGCACCGTGTTGTAATACTTTTTAATGATGTGCGCGACCAATCGCAGATTGTGTTCGATCAAACGGTTTCGCGCCGCCATGTCCCCCTGCTCATGAAAGGCCACCAAACAATCGTGTTCCTCTGCGGCGGATAACGGATGCGGGAACGAACCCGTGTTGACCACCTGCAACGCCATAAAAAATATGCGCGAGACCGCATGCAACAACTCCAATAACACCATACAACGCCGTCCTTTCGACATACTATATGCTGTCACGCGTTGCTTTTTGCCTGTCCCCCATACAAAAAGCGGCACACCCCGCATATCGGGATGTGCCGCTTTGTTGATATTTAGTCTTTGGCAACCGCTGCCGCGTAATCTAAGTCGGCAATCGCTTTGGAGTTGATCTCCTCAGGGCTCTTATACGTCGGTACCAGTTGCTTCATTACTGCAACGATCTTATCTTTGGAATCGGTCGTCAATACGGCATCCAGCGCGCGCACCTTGTCCTTCAATTCTGCCGCCGTCACCGGCTCTTTCTGATGTTCAACAAAGATCTTGTGATTTTCCGTTACGGTCAGATCTTCACTGCGCATCAACAGTTCTTCGTATAATTTTTCACCCGGTCGCAATCCGGTTTCTTCAATCTGAATGTCCACGTAGGGCGTATATCCGGACAGTCGGATCATATTTTCCGCCAGTTCCAGAATACTCACCGGATCCCCCATATCCAACACAAACACTTCGGATTGTTGCGCCATGGCACCGCATTGCAATACCAGTCCTGCCGCCTCCGGAATGGTCATGAAATACCGAATGATCCGTTTATCCGTCACGGTGATCGGTCCACCGTGTGCAATCTGCCGCTGGAACAGCGGGATGACCGACCCGTTGGAACCCAACACGTTACCGAACCGCACCGCCGCAAAGCAGGTCTTGCTCTTGGAACTCATACCCTGCACGATCATTTCACACAACCGTTTGGATGCGCCCATCACGTTGGTGGGATTGACCGCCTTATCGGTGGAAATGAGAATGAATTTCTCTGCTTGATATTTATCCGCCGCTTTTGCCACGTGATAAGTACCGAACACGTTGTTACGGATGGCTTCTTCCGGACATCCTTCCATCAGCGGCACGTGCTTGTGCGCCGCCGCATGGAAAACTATCTGCGGATGATACCGTTCGAACAAACGGTTTATCTTATGCTCATCACGTACCGAAGCGATCTCCACACGCAGATCCAACTTCTTACCGTACGTATACTGCAATTCCTGCTGAATATCGTACGCGTTGTTCTCGTAAATATCCACGATAATCAGTCGTTCCGGTTTTTGACGGGCGATCTGTCGGCACAATTCCGAACCGATGGAACCGCCGCCACCCGTCACCATCACGACCTTGTCACGCAAAAACGCTTCGCTTTTTTCGTCTTTGATCGCCACAGGCGGACGCCCGAGCAGGTCTTCAATACGCACTTCACGCGCCGAGTTCAAAAGCGGTTTTTCCGCGTTCGGTGAAAAAGCCAGCATATCCGGCAACAACCGTACACGGCAATTCAACGGTACGCAGATCTGCAAGATTTCCTGACGGCGTTTTTCGTTCACCGACGGGATCGCCACGTACAAAGCACGCGCTCCGTACCGCTTCACGATCTCAGGCAATTTTTCAATCGGACCGTCGATCGGTACCCCTTGAATGCGTTTGCCGATCTTCAGCGGATCGTCATCCACCATACACACCGGCCGATACGTGTTGTTGACGTTACGGTTCATTTCGTTAAGCAGAATCACGCCCGCATCGCCGGCACCGACAATGATCGCCGCTGTCGTATTTTGCGACACACGGTTTTTGATCCGCCAATCGCGGTACTGGCGGTAACTGAGCCGCACCAGTAACATCAGTAAGATCGGTACCATGGTGGTAAACAGCATAGGAATTGCCGGCGGTGCCGTTTGGTATAATGCAACCGACACCAATAAGTACAGCACATATCCCGTCATTCCCGCCTCAAACAAGGCAAGATATTCCCGGCTCATGGCATACCGCCACAAACTGGCATACGTTTTAAACAAGATCATACTGATCAAAATACAAATACTCAGCAGAATAAATTGCCCTTCCACATATCCGGCAATTCCGCCCGATACGCGCACAAAATACCCCGCCTCACTTTGCGTGGACAGAAAATACAGTGCAACCGCACTGCCGATCACCAACAGAAGATCCAGCAGCACCACGCACAACTCACGCACGCGAGAGAACCGCATACGCAAAGAACCTTTGCTTTTGCTCATATAGGATGCTCCTCTTTGCCCTCGTGTATGAAAAGCGAACCGCACCGTGATGGATGCAGTTCGCTTTTGCCTTAAACTTCAGATGATTGCGTGTAAGAATAATCGTGCGCTTTGTAATACTTATAGCGCTCATAATGTCCGTACGGACGGTGGGAATCTTTCATATCTGAAATCACCACACCAAGCAGGTTACCTTGCACGTCATTGATATTATCCATCGCACGGCGCAACTCATCGTATGTCGTTTGACCCTGACGCGTGATCAGCACGATACCCGCCGTCTTGTCACACAACACCAACGAGTCGGACACCACGCACAGCGGCGGTGTATCAATGAATACGTAATCGTATTTTTCCACTACTTCATCCAGTAACCGACCCATTGCATCGGAACCCAACAACTCAGAGGGGTTGGGCGGCAACGAACCGCTGGGAAGCAGGTCAACGTTGCGTGCCACATCGTGACACACACACTCGTCAAATTGCAACTCACCTGTCAGAATACGGGACAAACCGTTGTGCTTTTTCACACGGAACGTTTTGTGCTGCGACGGTTTGCGCAAGTCTGCATCGATCAACAACACGCGCGCGCCCGTCTGTGCCATGGTGATAGCGACATTGGACGAAGCCGTGGTTTTACCGGCATTCGGCTCTGCACTGGAAAACAGGACGATCTTCCGCTCGTGCGGCGCCAACGCGAACAACAAGTTCGTACGGACTGTTTTGTACGCCTCTACGATCTGAAACGTAGTCGCGATCGGACGGCTTTCCGAATTGCCGACGTTGCCTTTCTTTCCTCTTGCATTACGCATGACGCTTATCCCCCTTTCCCACCTGCGTGAAACTGGGGATTTCGCCCAGCACAGGAACGTTAAACTGAATTTGCAGGGTCTCTTTATCCCGAATGGTGTTATCCAGGAACTCACGCAATAAGATGACCACGACCGACAGTACCAAACCGACCAAAGCGCCCAGCAACGCACTGCGCACCACGTTCGGAGCAGTTTTCACCGCATTTGAAGCATCTTCCACCACTTTGGCAGAGGAAACCTCACCGGTGACCGTCGGGAACATCTCGGACAACGATTTTGCCATGGCATCACACGCCAGACGTGCCACCTCGGCATTTTCATAACTCGCAGATACCTTCAGAAGCGCGGTATCCGGAACCAACGAAGAAGAAACCATGCCCCGCAACTGCGCGGCGGAAACTTGTCCGTTGAGCTGCGCCAAAGCGTGGTTGACCACTTTTTCGGTCTTCATGACCTGCGCATAGTTGTTTGCCAGATACTCCGAAGCAGACAAGTTGCTCGCGGTTGCACTGTTTGCCTGAGTATCGGTCGCCATGTTACGCACATACAACAGCGCGGATGACGTATACTCTTCCGGAACAAACAGAAACGCATACATCGCAAACAGTACCACGCCGATGGCGATACTGGCAATGATCCATTTGATTCGTGACATCAGCACCCCTACGAGGAGGCGCAAGTCCATTTCTTGCATGGAGGAACATCCCTTCTTGCCGTTACGCATATTTTTTGCGGCTATCAAACCGCATAACAATCTAATTATGATTATACGGTATAGAATCGGTTTCGTCAACCCCTTATTTCTTTGTGAAAGCCTAACATTTTTTGAAAAAATTACATTCCGGTGTTGAAATACGGAAATATTTTTTATATAATAAGAAATGTATGCATATCATTATGAAGGGACGAACCTATCATGTTACAACACTTTGAATTTTTGTGGGAAAGCCTGGCTTTCTTTGTCACCGATGCAGGCGGCTGGAAAAACCTGGTGATGCTGGCCGTCGGCGGATTACTGATCTGGCTTGCCATCTCCAAAGATTTTGAACCATCGTTACTGATGCCGATGGGCCTTGGCGCTATCATCGTCAACCTGCCGTTCTCCGGTGCCATCGGACAAGCGGCCGACGGTTCGGAAGGAATCATTGACTGGTTGTTCAAGGTCGGTATTGAAGCCTCCGAAGCCTTACCGCTCATTCTCTTCATCGGTATCGGTGCGATGATCGATTTCGGCCCTCTGCTTTCCAACCCGAAAATGTTCCTGTTTGGCGGCGCTGCTCAGTTCGGTATCTTCCTCACGGTTGCCGTTGCCACGTTGCTCGGCTATGATTTCAAAGATGCCGCTTCCATCGGTATCATCGGTGCCGCAGACGGCCCGACCGCTATTCTGGTCGCCAACGTTCTGCAGACCCCGTTGCTGCCCGCCATCATGGTTGCAGCGTACTCGTATATGGCGCTGGTGCCG
>JAFSIB010000062.1 GCA_017440005.1 Clostridia bacterium | reverse complement strand
CTTGCGCGTAAAATGCAAGTGTTTTTTATTGTCGCTTTGTGGAAAACGTGTGGAATGTTGAAAGTCGTTTTGTGCGTTTGGATACGGATTAAAGAAAGGGATTTGGATAAGGATACGGATTAGGATTCGGATACGGATTAGGATACGGATTGGGATACGGATTCAGGCGGACAAATCGCGGCGAAATGCGGCGATCGGCCGCCAGTTGACAAATTGTTGAAAGTGTGAAGAAGCCTTGAAAAAATGCTTGAAATGTGGTATAATAAGGTAACCTGTTTTGCGAAAGGATCTGATCGAGTGAGAATATATAACGATATCACGGAACTCGTGGGCAACACGCCGCTGGTCAAGGTATGCGGTGACAGTGATGCCTGCGCCACGATCCTTGCCAAATTGGAATATGTAAACCCCGCCGGCAGTGTCAAAGACCGTGTGGCGCTCGCTATGCTGGACGATGCCGAACAACGCGGGGTATTGCGTGCAGGTTCTGTCATTATTGAACCGACAAGCGGCAACACCGGTATCGGTCTGGCGGCAATGGCATCCGCGCGCGGTTACCGCGTGATCCTGACCATGCCGGAAACCATGAGTGAAGAACGCCGCGCCTTACTGCGCGCTTACGGTGCCGAACTGGTGCTGACAGACGGCAAACAGGGTATGGCAGGTGCCGTTTTAAAAGCAAAAGAACTGGCGGCGTCCATTCCGAACAGTTTCATTCCCGATCAGTTCGGCAATCCCGCCAATCCAGCCGCGCACGCGGCAACCACCGGCCCTGAGATCTGGAACGATACCGACGGCACGGTGGATATCTTTGTGGCGGGTGTCGGTACGGGCGGCACGCTTACGGGTGTCGGACGGTACCTCAAATCTCAAAATCCGCAGGTGCGTGTGGTGGCGGTAGAACCCGCAGGTTCTCCCTTGTTGTCCGAAGGTAGGGCGGGCGCACACGGATTGCAAGGCATCGGCGCCAATTTTGTACCGGATACGCTCGATACCACGGTGTACGATGAGATCATCCCCGTGCATGAAGAAGACGCCTATTGCGCCGCCCGTCGGTTCGCACGTGAACAAGGATTTCTGGTCGGCATTTCGTCGGGTGTGGCACTGCACGCGGCATATATACTCGCCAAACGCGCGGAAAACGCGGGCAAGACCATTGTGTGTCTGTTGCCGGATACGGGGGACCGTTATCTGTCCACCGCGTTGTTTGCGCAGTCAGGGGGCGACGTATGAAACACCGTGCGCTCTCATACCCCAAACTGTTAGCGGGCGGCTTTTTACTCATGATCCTGTGTGGTGCCGTACTGCTTTCGTTACCGATCTCGTCCAAAAGCGGGGAATACACACCGTTTTTAACGTCGCTATTCACCGCCACTTCCGCCAGTTGTGTCACGGGACTTGTCCTGGTGGACACATACTTACATTGGTCGGTGTTCGGGCAACTGGTGATCCTTTTGATGATCCAGATCGGCGGCATCGGGTTTATGACGCTCATGACCGCCTTTTCACTGGCGTTACACCGCTCCATTTCATTGCGTGAACGCACCCTCTTAAAGGAAAATTTCAACATGCCGGAGATCGGCGGTATGGTGCGGCTGACAAAACGCATTCTGTGCGGTACGCTACTTATCGAACTGTGCGGAGCGGTGATATTATCCGCGTGCCTGATCCCGTCACTCGGTGTGGGTGAGGGGGTGTACACGGCGGTGTTCGTGTCCATCTCGGCGTTTTGTAACGCGGGGTTTGACCTGTTCGGGCGTTACGGCGCGTTTACATCATTGGTGCCGTTTGCGGGGAATGCGGTATTTATGTTGGCCGTTTCACTGCTTATTCTGATCGGCGGCATCGGCTTTATTGTGTGGGACGACGTACTCCGTCACCGTTTCCGCTTTCGCAAATACCGCTTACATTCCAAGATCGCGCTGTGTACAACGGCGCTCATCACGGTTGTGGCAACGGTGCTCTTTTTGGTATTGGAACGCGATTCCACGGGCGCCGATATGCCGTTTGCAAAACAACTGTTGCACGCGTTTTTTGATTCCGTCACCCCGCGCACGGCAGGGTTCAATGCGGTGGAGATTTCCGAAATGGCACCCGCTTCCAAACTGCTCAGTATCTTTTTGATGATGGTGGGCGGCTCGCCCGGTTCCACAGCAGGCGGTTTGAAAACCGTCACGGTCGCGGTATTGCTCATTTGCGCGCTCAGTAACCTGCGCCGCAGATCGGGGTATAACGTGTTCGGCAGACGGTTACCGCGTGACGTACTGGACAACGCGGTATCGGTGCTCATGACGTATGTAACGGTATTGACGGTCGGTGTCACGGTGGTGTGCGCCCTGCAAACGGAGCAGTCGTTTTTGGATATTTTACTGGAATGTGTTTCGGCACTCAGCACCGTCGGCATAACAGCGGGTATCACCCGCGATCTGTTGCCGGCATCGCAACTGGTGCTGATTTTGATGATGTTTTGCGGTCGTATCGGCAGTTTGTCATTTGCCATGGTCTTCATGCAAAAGCAACGGCGTGAGATCGCATTATCACCCGAAGAAACTGTGGGGGTTGGATAATTATGAAGAATTTCTTAGTCATTGGTATGGGTCGTTTCGGTCAGCACTTGAGCCAAAAACTCACGGAACTCGGCAACGACGTCATGATCGTGGATGAAAACGAAGAGATCATCAACCGTTTAGCACCTAACGTAGCACTTGCCAAAGTGGCGGACTGCAAAAACGAAGAGGTGCTCAAAAGCCTTTCGGTGAACAGTTTTGATATGTGTTTTGTGTGCATCGGCAGTGATTTTCAGAGCAGTCTGGAAGTCACAAGCCTGCTCAAAGATCTCGGCGCTAAAACCGTTGTGAGCAAAGCCAGCACCAAAATTCAGGAAAAATTCTTGCTTCGCAACGGCGCGGATGCGGTGGTGTATCCGGAAAAAGACCTCGCGTATAAACTGGCGGTGCAGTACAGTGGCCGCAACGTGTACGATTATTACAAACTGTCGGATCAGATTGCGGTATATGAAACCGCCGTCCCGAAAAACTGGATCGGCAAAACGCTCCCCGAACTCGACGTTCGCCGTGTGCACGGCATCAACGTACTCGCCGTGCGTGTGGGTAACGATCTGCGCTTGGCGGATCACACTCACCGTTTTGCGGATACCGATCACGTGTTGGTACTGGGTGAGGACGAGCATATTCGCGCGCTCACCAAAAAGACCTGAGGATAAAAGGACGTTTACCGTATCATGAAAACGATCATACCGTCTTATTACCACCAATTCCGTTGTGTTGCCGATCAATGTCGGCATTCCTGCTGTATCGGATGGGAGATCGATGTGGATGCCGCAACGTATGAACGGTACTGTGGGGTAGAGGGACCGTTCGGGGAACGGTTGCGCGCGGGCATCTGCGGTGGTGAAGTTCCTTGCTTTCGGCTAACACAAAACGAGCGGTGCACTTTTCTGCGTGCTGACGGGTTGTGTGAGATCATCTGCACGTTGGGAGAAGAGTATCTGTGCGATATCTGCCGCGAACATCCGCGGTTTTATACCGAAAACGGGGATGTGTTGCAAGCCGGTCTCGGGCTTTGTTGTGAAGAAGCCTGCCGCTTGGTACTCAGTGAACCCGTTGCGTTTGTGGAGGAAGAAACGGGCACACCTGTCCCGTTTGATTACCGTATGCCCCAAGCGGCAGAGAAGTACACCCCGCAGGAATGGGCGGCACAGTACCGCCGTTTGGAACGGTTAGACCCAAAATGGGATGCGTATCTGGATCGTTTGGAAACGTGCCGCGATTTTGCGGTACCGTCCCACATCGATCCGGCAATATGGGAGCGGCTTTTCGCATACTTTTTGTTCCGCCATACGCACGAACACGCGGCGTTCTGCGCCCACGCAGTGCGTGTGATCCAGACCGTCTGCGCGGCGGTGGATGCGGATTTTCAGGAACTGTGCGAGATCTGCCGCGTGTATTCGTCCGAGATCGAGTACTCGGACGAAAACATCGGCTATATGTATGAAAAAACGGCAGATGCATGAGCATCTGCCGTTTTGGTATGGTTTACAGGTTGTAGTACTTATCAAATTCCGCGGGGTGGGGGATGGCGGCCAACTGGCGGCATTCCTCACGTTTGGCTTTGATGAAGTTTTGGAGTAACGCTTCGGGGAATACACCGCCGGCGGTTAAGTAATCGTGATCCGCTTCCAGCGCATCCAACGCATCGGAAAGCGATACCGGCAACCCTTGCAGTTTGGCTTTTTCCTCTTCGGGGAGGTTGTACAGATTCATATCGTACGGACCCCAGCCGTTCTCATGCGGGTCGATCTTGTTTTTGATACCGTCCAGACCCGCCATCAAGATCGCCGCATAGCAGAAATACGGGTTGCAGGTCGCATCGGGGTTGCGCAGTTCGAAACGGCGCTTGTCCGGCGTTTTGGCGTATGCCGGAATACGGATGACCGCACTGCGGTTGGAGGTGGCGTAACCCACCGTCACGGGTGCTTCAAAGCCGGGGACCAACCGTTTAAACGAGTTGGTGCTGGGGTTTGTCAGCGCGCACAGAGAGGAGATGTGCTTGAGCAGACCGCCCATGAAATAGTGCGCGGTTTCGCTCAAATGCGCGTAACCGTTATCGTCCGAGAACACGGGCTTGCCGTCTTTGAACAACTGCATGTGCACGTGCATACCGCTGCCCGCTTCACCGTAGATCGGTTTGGGCATAAACGTGGCGGTCTTGCCGTATTTGAGAGCCGTGTTGTGGATGATATATTTGATCATCATGGTGGCATCCGCCATCTTGGTCATCTCGCCCAGTTGCGGTTCGATCTCAAACTGACCCGACGCGGCGACTTCGGGGTGATGATAGTTGATCTCAATGCCCATGTCACGCATCAGCATGCACATTTCGCTACGGCATTCATACGCGCGGTCAAAGGGCTTGGCGATGTGATAGGCTTTTTGTTTCGGGACGATGTTACCCTTGCCTTCCACGCCGCTGTTCCAGTACGATTGCACGGCATCCAGCGACACGCCGATGCTGTTACCCTGTACTTCCCAACCCACTTCGTCAAACAGATAGAATTCAAATTCGGGCAGGATCATCATGGTATCCGCCACACCGCTGTCCTGCATATACTTTTGTGCCGCCAGCACAATGTTGCGCGGATACTGCGCCAAAGGACGGTTTTCGGGCGAGTCGATAATCATGGCATTGCCCGTCATGGACAATGTGGGGATCTCACAGAACGGATCCACCACAGCGGTGTCGGGATCGGGAATGAACACCATATCGCTCTTTTCCACCACGGCGTAACCGTAGTTGGAGGCATCAAAACCGATACCGTTTTTCATGGTTTCCTCGGAGAAGTTCTCCGCAGGGATGGTGACGTGACGGTATTGCCCGTTGATATCCACCATTTTAAAATCCACCATACGGATGTTGTGGGATTTGATCAGCGCTAAGATGTCTTTGACACTTTTTGCCATTTTATGCACCTCTTTCGGTAGAATGGTACCAGTATACCAGTTTTTTTCACCATAGTCAATTGCCGAAACGGGTGCTTTCAAAAAATAAGGCTCCTGCACACACAGGAGCCTTCTTCTTATTTCACTTTCTTAAACACGATCGCCGTGCGGTTGGGCAGGTAACAACGGAACATACCGTTTGCGGCTTCGTACTGCGTTTTGGTATCCGCTCGGTCAAACCCGCCGTATACACCATCATCGGTGGATAACACCACCTTATATGTGCCGTCCTCGGCGGGGATCGGGTATCCCTCAAACGATTTCTCCGGGTGGAAGTTAAAGGCGAACACCGTTTTGCCTTTCTGATAAATGAGGACCTTATCATCCTCGTGGATCACTTTACATTCCGCCGCTTTTTTGAGAAGCCGTTCCTTTTTCAGAAGAGCGATCATCGCTTTGTCAAAATCCCCCAGTTCACGGTAACGCAGGTCGGGGTTGTCCACCAAACTCCATTGACGGCGGCAGTAATGATAACTCCACCCGTTACCCTCGCGCGGGAAATCGATCCATTCGGGATGTCCGAATTCGTTGCCCATGAAATTTAAATACCCCTCACCGGCAAGCGATGCGGTGAGCAGACGGATCATCTTGTGCAGCGCTATACCGCGGTCAATGATCAGACTGCCGCCGAACTTTTGCATGTGGGTGTACATTTCGGCATCGCACAGACGGAACATGATGGTTTTGTCACCCACCAATGCCTGATCGTGCGATTCACAGTATCCGATATTCTTTTCTTTCGGGCGGCGGTTTGTCAGTTCATACCACAAATTCCCCATGTGCCAATGCTCGTCCGACACTTCTTTGAGCAACTTGATCCACAGATCCGGCACACCCATGGATAGGCGATAATCAAAGCCGATCCCGCCGTCTTTAATGGGAATACACATCCCCGGCATACCCGACATATCCTCTGCGATGGTGATCGCTTTGGGATTGAGCGTGTGGATCAGTTCGTTTGCCAGTTGCAGGTAGGTGACCGCTTCCACGTCGGTATTCGGTGAAAAATACATGCTGTAATCCGTAAACGCACTGCCCAGTCCGTGATCGTGGTACAGCATGGAAGTCACCCCGTCAAAACGGAACCCGTCAAAATGGAACACTTCCATCCAATACCGCAGATTGGACAGTAAAAAGTGCAACACTTCGTGTTTACCGTAGTTAAACAGTTTGGTGCCCCACGCGCTGTGATCGCCGCGCGCACCCGCGTGGAAATACTGATACACCGTGCCGTCAAATTCGTTTAAGCCTTCGTTGGTGTTCTTGACGGCGTGGGAATGTACCACGTCCAGCAGCACGGTGATACCCATACTGTGCGCCGTGTTGATAAGCGCTTTCAGATCGTCACCCGTGCCAAAACGGGAGGACGGTGCAAAGAAATTCGACACCTGATACCCAAACGATCCGTAATACGGATGTTCCATGATCGCCATGATCTGAATGGTATTGTACCCGTCTTTGTGAATACGGGGGAGAATGTGCTCGGTAAAGTCACGGTAACTGCCCACGGCGCCCGTTTCCTGTGCCATGCCGATGTGACATTCGTAAATAAACGGCGTTTGCGCGGGGGTGAATCCCTCGTCTGTCCACGGAAACGGCGCTAACGTGTCCTCAATTTCCGCACACCATAAATAGGTAACGGGATCCTGCACCACACGGGTGGCGTACGACGGAATACGCCGCAACATCTGCCCGTTATGCCACACGATGG
This sequence comes from Clostridia bacterium, assembly GCA_017440005.1. Taxonomy (GTDB): domain Bacteria; phylum Bacillota; class Clostridia; order Oscillospirales; family Acutalibacteraceae; genus RGIG3009. The sequence continues at coordinate 1,463 of JAFSIB010000062.1, read as the reverse complement.
CTTGTACTTTTTGTCCCGCCGTAAGGGCGTTTTTGCCGACAAGTTCCACCTCAAACACACCGTTTTTAAGGCGTGTCATCGGGCAGGCGGCGGTGTCCCAGTTGTTGAAATCACCCGTTAAAAACATGGCATCGGCGGCAGGCGCCCATTCACGGTATACCCAGCCCGTTTTTGTGCGGTGGAATCCAAAATACGCATACCCGTCTGCAAATGATACGGGATCACCCAACTCGGCACGTGTGCGCTCGTACAACGTACTGCGCAGTTTTAAGTCCTCCGCGTACGGTTCCAGATACGGATCGATTTTAACAAGTTTACTCTTTGCTTTCGCCATGATGCTCACCGCCTTTCCTATAGTATACCGCATTTACCGATAAAATAGCAACAGAAATCTGTCGGATTGCGTTTACCGATTATCGTGCCGCATAACAAGCGCCGCGAACCGAACTTCGGTCCGCGGCGCTTATCTTTATTCGTTCACTTCCACAATACCGTCTGCTTTTACGGTGACGGTCATGCCGTCTTTGACATACTGCAAAAACTCATCGCCCAGTGAATCAATGACCGCATGGACACCGCATCCACCCACACGTCTGCCAGTACCGCGCCCGCGGCAGTCAGCGAGTCAATGAAGATTGGCAGAATCGCTTTTCTTGGTGGAAGCGAGGGGGAGAGTACAGTGCGGGAGGGCGGAAAACAATGCTGCTCGTCTGCTATATTGAGCTTGTCGTTGCTTGTGCCAACAACGTTTGCAACAGCGGCTCAATTTTGCCGCGCTGAAGGCGGCTCATTTCGCCTTGTTGCGGCACAACCCTGCGCACTCGCTGCATCCGCCACCGGCGGCGCTCGTGCTCGGTTCTTTCGATTCCCCTCGCTCTTGGAACAAAAACAAAAAGCACTCCTTTTGGAGTGCTTTTGCTTTTCTTGGTGGAAGCGAGGGGGGAGAGTACAGTGCGGAAGATGGATCTCGTCTTTTGGAAACGGTACAGTGCGGTAGGGCGGCACAACGCTACGCCCTAAAAACTCTCCACCGGAGAGTTTTCTTAACGGGCTTTCGATTCCCCTCGCTTTTGTTGAAAATCAAAAAAGCAGACCCGTGAAGGGGTCTGCTTTTCTGCTTTTGGTGGAGCCGACGATGTTAAAGACGAACTATTTATCTCTTTGAGAGAAACCTTCTTCGAGGTGTTTTTGTAGTTAAATGTTATGATGAAGTGATCATCATACAGATATATGGAGTTTACGAAGCTATCAATCAGCTTTTGACGGTCTGACTGTACTGACATATCGAGCTTACGGTAGTTATAGAGTGCGAATAAAAGCTGTTCTTTTGGTACGATAGGATTGCGTATCTGATATTGGATAATATCCGTTTCGATGCTCTTCTTCTGTGCTTCCAGATCGTCAAGAAGTCTTTTCGTTGTCGCAGAGAAGATGCCCTGTGCCATTGCTTCTGCAAGATTATT
>JAFSIB010000061.1 GCA_017440005.1 Clostridia bacterium | reverse complement strand
TTCTTCGGTTCCGGTGAATCCACCGGTTCCATCGGCGTTGTCACCATCAACCTGCCGCGCATCGCGTATTTGGCATCGGACGAAGCAGATTTCTACGCCCGTCTGGATAAGTTGATGGACATCTCCGCCCGTTCGCTCAAAACCAAACGTACCGTCATCACCCAGCTCATGGAAAACGGTCTGTATCCGTACACCAAACGGTATCTCGGCACGTTTGCCAACCACTTCTCCACCATCGGTCTGATCGGTATGAACGAAGTGGGTCTGAATGCGAAATGGCTGAAAGCCGACCTCACCGACAAACGCGTCCAGAAATTCGCCGAAGAAGTTCTCGACCACATGCGTGAGCGTCTGTCCGACTATCAGGAAGAGTACGGCGACTTGTACAACTTAGAAGCCACTCCGGCGGAATCCACCACCTATCGTTTTGCAAAACACGATAAGAGCAAATATCCGGACATCATCACCGCCAACGAGTGCGGCACCCCGTATTACACCAACTCGTCCCACCTGCCCGTCGGTTACACCGAGGACATCTTCTCCGCTTTGGAGATTCAGGACGAATTGCAGACCCGTTATACTTCGGGTACGGTGTTCCACGCCTTCCTCGGCGAGAAATTGCCGGATTGGAAAGCGGCTGCCGACTTGGTTCGCAAGATCGCGGAAAATCACAAACTCCCGTACTACACCATGTCCCCGACCTACTCGGTCTGTGCGGATCACGGTTACCTCGCCGGTGAGTTGTACAAATGCCCGTTGTGCGGCAAAGAAACCGAAGTGTACAGCCGTATCACCGGTTACTACCGTCCGGTCAAGAACTGGAACGACGGTAAAGCGCAGGAGTACAAAGACCGCAAGGTGTACAACATTGAGAACTCCGTTCTCCGCGAAAAAGCACCGGTTGAAACCTGCGAGTGCGCTTGTGAAGAAGCCCCTGCCGTGGAAGCGAACAATGCCAAAGCCATTCTCGTTTCCCGCGTGACCTGCCCCAACTGCAAAGTGGCGGAACAGCTTCTCCAAAAAGCAGGTATCGCGTACGAAAAGATCATCGCTGAAGAGCACGTGGATGTGTGCCGTCAGTACAACATCAAAGGCGCTCCCACTCTGGTGATCACCGACGGTGACAACTTCAACACCTATTACAGCGTTCCCGAGATCAAACAATATCTCGCCACTCTGTAATCGCTTGTAAAAAAACCGAAAGGGTCGGGCAACGCCCGACCCTTTCTTCACGAAGGAAGTGCCAACTATGTATGACATTATTGTTGTCGGCGGCGGTCCCGCCGGACTCACCGCCGCGATCTATGCTCTGCGCGCCGGCAAAACCGTACTGGTCATTGAAAAAGGCGGTTTCGGCGGCCAGATCGCGTTTTCTCCCAAAGTGGAAAACATCCCCGGCTTTTCGGTGATCGGCGGCAGTGAATTTGCGGAAAAACTCACCGATCAAGCGTTGTCACTCGGCGCCGATGCGGAAATCGAAACCGTTACCGCCGTTCGCAAGACAGACGGCGTGTTCACCGTCACCACCGAAGAGGGCGGCACGTATCAAGGCAAAGCCGTCATTTTGGCGGTGGGCGTCAAGCACCGCATGTTGGGACTCCCCGGTGAGCAGGAACTCATCGGCAACGGCATTTCATTCTGTGCCGTGTGTGACGGTGCATTTTACGCCGGACAGGATACCGCCATGATCGGCGGCGGCAACTCCGCGTTGCAGGAAGCACTCTTATTATCCGAAGTGTGCCGCAAAGTCACCGTGGTGCAGAATCTGCCCACCTTTACGGGTGAAGCCAAACTCGCCGAAGCACTGCTCCAAAAAGACAACGTAGAAGTGCTGTTCAGCACCCTCGTCACCGGTTACGTGCAGGAAAACGGTTCTCTCACGGGACTGACCGTGAAGAGCGAGGAATCCGGCGAAGAAAAAGCCATCGCGGTGGACGGTGCATTTTTGGCAGTCGGTCTGGTGCCCGAAAACGGCGCGTTTGCCGATCTCGCCGCACTGGATGACCGTGGCTATTTTGCCGCAGACGACCGTTGCCTTGGCGATGTGGACGGTGTGTTTGTGGCAGGCGATTGCCGCCAAAAAAACATCCGTCAGGTCGTCACCGCCGCATCCGACGGCGCCATCGCCGCCATGGCAGCCTGCCGATTTTTAGACTAACCGCATACAACATCAAATCCCCCTTGCCTTTGGCAAGGGGGATTTTGTATTTATCCACAGCAATTTTGACACGGCGTAAATCCCATAGCGGACGCTTCTTGAACCATCACCTGGCGCGGGTCTTTCATTCCGCTGCAATCTCCGTTGCGGTGGTATCGTTTACCTGTTCGCGGTATCCACACCATTCCGCCATTTGTGGTGCAGGATTCTTCGATGACAGGTTCATAAGCACTTAGCTCATCATCACACTTACCCACAGATTGCTGAATATACTCCGGCGTGAGATCCACTTGGCACCCGTTGCCGACAAACAGAACAACACTCACCAAACATATACAGATAATTCTTCGCACTTATGGCATCCTCTTTCAAATGGATATACCGGTTTTCTTTTGCACAATATATACTCATATAAATATATATCTTAATAAGCAATTGTCAACAACATATATCTTCAATAAAATATAGACAGTTGGGAGGTGTTCAAATGATCACGCTGACACTCAAAGAGGTAATGGATAAGCAGGGTATGACCCGTTACCGCCTGGCACAGTTAACCGGTATCCAGTACGCGATCATCGACAAATATTATAAGAACACCGTCATACGCTATGACAGTTATGTGTTAGACCGTATTTGCACAGCTTTATGTTGCGACATTTCCGACCTTTTGAAACATACGAAATAATCATAACCACCGGCCGTGCCGGTGGTATGCACTGCCCCCTTAGGACATGTTACCAGCCGAGCCTATAGGCTCATCGAACAAATTTCTTTTGCACATGTCGCCCTACTACCACAAATGTAGTCAAAAACGCCTCCCTTGTGTAAAGGGAGGTGGATTTTTGCGAAGCAAAAAGACGGAGGGATTGTCGGTGTAAAACCATTATTCTCCGAGCAAATCCTTTTTCCAAACAATCCCCCAGTCAAAAATCAAAGATTTTTGCCAGCCCCCTTT
>JAFSIB010000060.1 GCA_017440005.1 Clostridia bacterium | reverse complement strand
TGGAAAAAACCGCTTCGGTGATCGGTGTGGAAGCCAGTGGTGACCCCTCGGCATCGCCGTCTACACCGTACAACCTGCAAATGAATTATATCGGTGGCGCCGGATTCAAAAGCGGCAACCAAAGTATCACGTGGGATTTCACGGTTGAAAACGCCGGATACTATAAATTAGGGTTGCGTTTGGCACAATGGTACAATGACGGACTGCCGTCTTACCGTCAGATCAAGATCGACGGTCAGGTGCCGTTTGCCGAATGGGACTGCTACTCGTTTGCTTACCGCGATAACTGGTATTCAAAAGTGTTGGACGATGAGAACGGGCAACCGTATCTGGTGTGGTTGGATGCCGGTCGGCACACCTTGACCATGACGGTGAAGATGGGGCCGTACGCCCAGATCGAAGAAGTTCTGTCCACCACCACGCAGGATCTGTCGGCACTGATCCGCCGCATTAAAAAAGTAACCGGCGAGGACCCCGATACAAACTACGATTATGAGATCGTGAAAAATGTGCCGGGAATTGTGGAAGATCTTAAAGAGATTGAAGAAAACGTACGCCATTGTGAAGAAGTGGCGTATGATCTGGCAGGCAAAAAGTCCTCGATGAGCAATAACTTTGATTCCATTGCCAAACAGTTGGCGGAATTGATTGAGGAACCTGACCGCATCCCGAAACGGCTGAGCGATATGGAAACGGCACTTGGCAACCTGGGTACGTGGATCAACAGTATTACCACCAATCCACTTGGGTTGGATAAAATCTGGATCGCATCACCCGATGCAGAGATCGTCGATTATAAAGCCAATGTGTTTGAGAGCGTTTGGTACGGTATCGTAAAACTGGTGAACAGTTTCTTCAAAAACTATCAAAGCGTCAGTGTGGCAGATACCGGTGTGCAAGCCGATACCGAAATTCGGGTGTGGGTCGGCCGCGGTACGGAATGGTGCCGTTTGGTCAAGCAGTTGGCGGATGCCAATTTCACCCCGAAAACGGGAATCGGTATCGACATGAACGTGTTGCCGGCATCGCAGATCACGGCGGCAGGTGTTAATTCGTTGATGTTGTCCGTCGCTGCCGGAACGGCACCGGACGTAGTGCTCGGTTTAGGCTCGGGTTTACCGATTGAATATGCGGCGCGTGAAGCGATCGTGAAATTATCGGATCTGGAAGGATTTGATACGGTTGCCGCCGGATTGCACACGGAAGCGTTTAAACCGCTGACGTATTTGGGCGATGTGTATGCGCTTCCGGAAACGGTTAACTTCCGTTGTGTGTACTATCGCACCGATATTTTTGAGGAACTGGGATTGACCTCGCCAAACACGTGGGATGAGTTCTACGGAACAACGTTACCCGCGTTGTATCAAAACGGCATGAAATGTTATATCCCCATGCTGTATGACATTTTCCTGTTCCAAAACGGCGGACAGTATTATAGCGAGGACGGACATTCCTCCGCGCTGGGCACACCGCAGGCGTTTTCGGCATTCAAGCAGGTGTGTGAGTTGAACACCAACTACAGTATCCCGATCGCCGCCAACTATTTCACACGGTTCCGTACCGGCGAAATGCCGATGATCATCGGCCAGGCATCGGATTATCTGTCGTTCCTCTCGGCGGCGCCCGAACTGACGGGTAACTGGGATATTGCGGTACTTCCGGCTTCGGTTACAGAGGACGGCTTGTGCCGTTACAGCAGCGGTTCCACCGTGGATTGTGCGGCTATCATGAGTCAAAGCGATCTTGTGGAAGAATCGTGGCAGTTCTTGAAATGGTGGTTGTCGGATAACACGCAAACCAAATATGCGAACGAGATTGAAAACCAGTTAGGTATTACCGCGCGGTATTTCTCAGCGAATAAGCAGGCGTTCTCTACGTTATCCTTCTCCAAAGATGAAATGCAGGTCATCAACTGCTTCTTTGAAAACAACGTGGAAAGTAAAGCGGTCCTTGGCGGATATTACGCCAGCCGGCACATCACCAATGCCTGGACGCGTTGCGTGGAGAGCGGCGAGGATCTTCGCGATTCTTGGGAGGAAGCCGTTGAGGATATTGACGTGGAACTGCGTCGCAAGCAGGAAGAATACGGCATTTACGATGATTGATAAGACAACGATTCACTAACGAGGGAAAAGGTATGCAAAACACAGTACGACAATCCTTTTGGAAAAAAGTGAATACATACAAAACCGGTACCTTATTCGTCTTACCGTTCTTGGTATTGTATTTGGTGTTCGTGGTGGCGCCGATTATCGTGGCCATCTTTCTGAGCATGACCAATTACAACTTGTTTCAAGTGCCGGATTTCATCGGTCTTAAAAACTATGAACTGTTGTTCATGGGCGATGACGTCTTTATCACGGCAGTTGCCAATACGGCAATTTTTGCCGTGGTATCCGGGCCGATTGGATTGATTGCATCTTTCCTGTTTGCCTGGATCATTAACAAAGCGCCGTTCAGTAAACTGTTTGCGTTGTTGTTCTATGCACCGTCATTGACCAGCAGTATTGCCATGTCGGTGGTGTGGATGTACTTCTTTTCACCCGACCGATACGGTTTGGTCAACAACGTACTGTTTAATTTAGGACTCATCAACGAGCCGATTTTATGGAACACCGATCCGAGCACTATTTTGCTCGTCATCATTGTGATCTCAATCTGGATGAACATGGGTTCCGGATTTATGGTATTTTTGGCAGGCTTAAAAAACACCTCGCAGGAACTGCGTGAAGCAGGCCAGATCGACGGTGTTCGCAACGCCACGCAAGAACTGCTGTACATCGTGTTGCCGCAGTTGCGCCCGCAGATCTTGTTTGGCATCATTAACGCAGTCGTCAATGCGTTTGGTGTGTTTGATATTGCGTTGGTTGTGGCAGGTTTGCCGAGTCCCGATTACGCGGGTCACACCATTGTCGCGCACTTGTATGACTATGCGTTTATTCGCTATGAAATGGGTTATGCCGCGGCGATCTCCGTGGTATTGTTCCTGTTCACATTCGGAATCGGACAATTGGCCATTAAGTTTTTGAGCAGTAAGGAAGGATAACCGATGTCAGTTGAAAAAGGACTCAAGATCCGTCTGCGCGACGGCAAAATAGGGCGTCTCTCTTTCGGTAAGTTTGTCGGTTTCTTGATGCTGACTGCTGTGGCCGCTTTTATGGCGTTACCGTTGGTGTATGTGGTCACCACGGCGTTGAAACCGCTGAACGAGTTGTTTTATTTCCCGCCGCGGTTCTTTGTGGAATCACCGACACTTAAGAATTTTAAAGACCTCTTTTTAGCGTTGGATGGCTTGGACGTTCCGTTCACGCGGTCGTTGTTTAACAGCGTGTTTGTGACGGTTACGGTGGTAATACTGGTCATTGTGTTAACCTGTATGGCGGCATACGGATTGGTCAAGCATAAAGTGCCGTTTTCCAATCTCATCTTTTCGTTGATTTTGATGGGCATGATGTTTTCACCGTACGTGATTCAGATTCCCAACTATCTGATCGTGAACGGTCTGGGAATGGTGAACTCGTATTGGGCGCTCATCATTCCCAAGATCGCTGTGGCGTACAATTTGTTCCTGGTGAGACAATTCGTGCAGCAGATACCGGATGCCTTTTTGGAGGCGGCGCGTATGGACGGCGCGAGTGAAATGACCATCTTCTTTAAGATCGTTATGCCGTCGCTCAAACCGGTTGTGGCAACGTTGGCGGTGTTCTCGTTCGTGAACAACTGGAACGACTTCTTTACACCGTTGATCTTCATCCAGAATGAAGCACTCAAACCGTTGCCGCTGGCCATGCAGATGATTTCCTCCGGCAACTCGATCGCCCGTGCCGGTGCGGTGGGTGCCGCTACCTTTATCACGGTGTTGCCGACGGTACTTATTTACGTACTTATGCAAAAACATGTTGTGGATTCCATGGCATATTCGGGTATCAAATGATCCGTAAAAACTTATGAAGGAGTGATATGGCGTGCGTTTTTTGAAACGAATGGCAAGCCTGATGTTAATATTGGTTGTGTTAATTGGCTGCTTTTCCACAACGGTTGGCGCCATTAACTCCGGCGCTGAACATTCTTACATGGTGGGCGAGGATTACGATACTCAGATTATCCCCAAATCCTATAATTTTGATTACGTCATCAGCGGTACGTTCAACGGTGTTCCACTCAGTACGCCGCAGGATCTGTTTGTCAGCGATGCGGGCGAATTGTACATTGCCGATACCGGTAACAATCGTATTATCCGAACCAATCAACGCGGTGAAGCCATCGGTATTTATACAAATGAAGCGCAAAAAGCCTTTAACGGTCCCCGCGGTGTTTTCGTTGATAAAGACGGTTACATATACGTTGCGGATACCAACAACAAACGGTTGGTCAAAATGACGGCGGATGGTGAGTTTGTAAAAGAGATCGTGCGTCCTGACTCGGATTTGATCAGCGATGATATTTCGTTTGAGCCCACCAAACTGATCGTGTGTGATAACGGTTTGATTTACGTGATCGTCGGCAAAGAATTTATGAGTATCACGCAGGATAACGAGTTTTTGGGCTTCTTTGGAGCGGAGGACCTGCCGTTTTCCTTGTCCAACATGTTGGTGAACATGTTTGCCTCGGATATTCAAAAACAGAAACTGACCAAGAAACAACCGTCCGCTTACAGCAACTTTACGTTGGGGAGTGACGGCTTGGTCTATGCCGTTGCGAACAAAACGACCGGCCAGATCAAGAAGATCACATCGGTTGGTGAGAACATTTACAAGGAACAATTTTACGGCGAATACGTCTTTAACCAAAGTAACGTACTGGTTGCCCCGACGTATGCCGATATTGCCGTGAATGACAACGGCATTATCTTTGTGTGTGAGACGAATTCCCGTAAGATCTATCAATATGACCGTAAGGGCAATTCGGTTTCCGTGTTTGGCGGCGAGGGCGTGGCGGAAGGCTATTTTTCCATGCCGGTTGCCGTGGATGTCAACCGCGACGGCCAGGTGTTTGTTCTGGATTCCGACCGTGGCGAGGTGCAGGTGTTTACAGCAACGCGGTTTATGTCGCAGGTGCTGGATGCTCTGAACCTGTTTGAAAACGGTGAATACGATCAAGCGTATGAAGCGTGGTATGAAATTTTCCGCTTAAATGCGGGATATCCGCTTGCCCACAATATGCTGGGTACCATTGAATTTAAGCGCAAAAACTATCGCGCCGCGATGGACCATTTTGAGATCGCCGATAACCAAGAGGATTACGGCAGAGCTTACGGAGAACTGTTGCACGACCTGTTCACACGTCATTTCGCCTGGGTGGCGATCGGCGTGATTGCGTTGGTCTTCTTGGTGGCATGGGGACTGGGTCATCTGAAGAAATTGGTGGATAAGTGGAATCGGCAGTTGCTGCGTATTACCAAAGAGGGTGATTGATTATGACGAGTATTAAAATGTGCGCGCAAGCACTCTTTCATCCTTTGGATTGTTTTGATCTGGTAAAACGTGACCGCGATAAAACCCCGTGGTTGACCATGCTGGTGATCTGGGTTTTGGCAGCCGTATGCCAGTTGGCAAGCGTATATCTTACCGCGTTTTCCGTTAATCCGAATTTGCCGGATGAGTCCAACCTTCTTTTGTTGTTGGCACTCATTTTTGTGCCGCTGTTTTCGTGGGTGGTCGGTTCGTATTCCACCACCACTTTGATGGGCGGTGAGGCAAAATTCGCCGAAGCGCTGACCGGCGCCACGTACGGATTGGTTCCGTATATTGTGATGACACCGTTTTTGATCGGTATTTCACACCTGCTTTCCAGCGAAACCGTG
>JAFSIB010000059.1 GCA_017440005.1 Clostridia bacterium | reverse complement strand
CCGAAAAAGGTACCGGTAAAATACGCGCCGGTGTCCGAAAGCCACGCCGTTGTCAGCGACAGTAACACGTAAAAAATACCGTCACCCGACCGCTCTCCCATCAAGCGCAGGTGCGACATGCAGGAAAGCGGAACCGCTACTAATACCGACAATACCAATACCATCGCCAGTTTATCCACGGTCACCGTACCGCGGTACCGCCACAACAAAACGGCAAGCGCCAACACGTACAGTAAGAAGATCAAAAACACAAAACCGCCGTTCATGCGTGAGAAAAACGGTGTCAGCGCCGCAAATACCAAGGCGGTAATACCCACTGTGTGGTGTTGAATCACTTTGGTGACACGCAACATCTCATACACGGCGATCGCACAGATCGCGGCATTGGCGATCGTTAAAGCCGCGGTCCACGGAACAAAAAGCACGATTAAAAACAACGCGGCTGCCGCAGCACCGGTAATCACTCGTTGTTTCATCGAAATACTTCCTCCTTTTTACACACCGCCGAAACGACGGTGACGTCCTGCATACACATCTAACGCACGGTCCAGATCCGCGGTGGTAAAATCCGGCCACAAGATCTCATCAAACACGTACTCGGCGTATGCACATTGCCAAATCAAGAAATTCGACAAGCGGTATTCCCCGCTCGGGCGCAAGATCAGATCGACCGGCGGTTGTCCCGCGGTATATAACCGCTGTTCAATGCACGTTTCATCGATTGCATCGGGATCTAACGCACCGTCTTTTACGTCCTGCGCAATCGCACGCACAGCCGTTGCGATCTCTGCTTGACCGCCGTAGTTAATGGCAATGTTCAGAATCATCCCGTCTTTTTGGGCGGTTGCTTCTTCGGCTTCTGCCATCAACTCCTGAATATCGGGTGCCAACATGGAACGGTCTCCGATAAAGCGGGTACGGATATTCTCTTTTTTGAAATCGGCAAGCGATTCTTTGAGATATTCGCGCAATAAGTTCATGATCGCGTCCACCTCTTCCTGAGGACGTTTCCAGTTCTCGGTGGAAAAGGTGTAAAACGTGGCAACCTTGATCCCGCGTTTTTCGCAATGTTTTGCAATGGTGCGAAACACCTTCGCGCCGGTTACGTGCCCGGCTTGACGGGGCAAACCGCGTTTTTTTGCCCATCTGCCGTTGCCGTCCATAATGATGCCGATATGCTCCGGCACAAGTTGCGGCTCGGTCAATCGGGCGGCGCTTTTTTTGGAAGAAAACAATGCCATTTGCGTTCCTTCTTTCAGCAAACAAGGTGACCGGAGAAGAGAGTTCTTCCGCCGGCCACACTTGGTTTAGATCTCCATGATTTCCTTGTCTTTTTTCGCCGAGATACCATCGATCTCTTTGCAGAACTTATCGGTAAGATCCTGCATTTTCTTTTCGGCGTTTTTTAAATCATCCTCGGTAATCTCGGATTTTTTCTTCATATCCTTGAGTTTATCCATCGCGTCACGGCGGATCGAACGGATCGCCACTTTGGAATCCTCAGCGTATTTATACACGCCTTTGACCAATTCCTTACGACGTTCCTCAGTCAGCGGCGGGAAGTTCAGGCGCAAGGTGCTGCCGTCATTCTGCGGATTCAAGCCGAGATCCGAGGTGAGAATGGCTTTTTCAATATCGCGAAGCGAGTTCTTATCCCACGGCGCGATAAGAATCGTGCGCGGTTCGGGAACCGAGATCGCCGCCACCTGATTGATGGGCGTGGGCGTACCGTAATATTCCACCTGAATGCGATCCAGTACGGCAGGGTTCGCACGGCCTGCACGAATGGTTGCATATTCGTTGAGCAACGCATTGATGGTCTTATCCATTTTTTCCTGAGCTCTTTCAAAAATCGTGTTCATAGTAACTCTCCTTTAGGAATGTACAACCGTGCCGACGTTGTCACCGGCAATGGCGCGCACAATATTTTCGGGGTTTTCGAGATTAAAGACCAGAATCGGCAGATTGTTATCGTTACACAAACTGGCCGCCGTGGAATCCATGACTTTGAGGTCACGGTTAAGCACTTCCATAAACGACAGGGTATCGTATTTAACGGCGTTGGGATTCTTCTTGGGATCGCTGTCGTACACACCGTCCACCATGCTGGCTTTGAAGATGATATCCGCCTCAATTTCCAGCGCACGCAAAGCCGATGCCGTATCGGTGGAGAAGAACGGGTTACCGGTACCGCAACCAAAGATCACCACGCGGCCCTTTTCCAGGTGACGAACGGCGCGGTTGCGGATATACGGTTCCGCGATCTCGTGCATGGCAATCGCCGTCTGTACGCGCACTTCACAACCGAGCTGTTCAAGCGAGTCCGCCAACGCCAACGAGTTGATGGTGGTAGCAAGCATGCCCATGTGATCGGCACGTGTACGGTCCATCTGTCCGCTGGAACGGCCGCGCCAGAAGTTGCCACCGCCTACCACGATTGCAATCTGCGCACCGGCATCCACACACTCCTTGATAGATTTGCATACACGGTTAACGGTGTCAAAATCCAGGCCGTGACCTTGGTCACCCGATAATGCTTCACCGCTGAGTTTTAATAAAACGCGTTTATACTTCGGTTGCATGATTCTTCACTCATTTCCCCTATTTATTCTTATTCTACATTCTACTATAAATTCTCTCTTCTGTAAAGAGGAAAGATTG